>CADBOI010000130.1 GCA_902796335.1 uncultured Spirochaetales bacterium | reverse complement strand
GAAGTCCGCCGTTCTTTTTGGAGCTGATCGGGATCGAACCGACTACCTATTGAATGCCATTCAATCGCTCTAGCCAGGTGAGCTACAGCCCCATTGATGTATTTGCAGTGCCTTTTATACCATTTACAAATAAAATAATCAAGACTGCCTGAACTTTATGCAGGATTTGACGTGACAGACAAACGGAAGTACATTTTCAGGGAACCGAAAATTAAACGGACAGGAGGTCGTCTATGGTTGTTCTGATCGGCGGAAGCTCTCATGTTGGAAAGACAATAATCGCTCACAGACTCATCAGAAAGCACGGATGGGAGTGCATCTCGCTGGACTATCTCAAAGAGGCCTTCTCGAAAACCCAGACAGGAGACCCCGGAGACAGAAGCGACTATCAGATGCGCTACTGGATGTGGCCGTTTGTGGCTGAGATTGTAAAAAAAGCTATCAAAGACGGACGGGATCTGATGATCGAAGGCTGCTACATCCCCGGAGAATGGGCAGACTCCTTCACTTCAAAAGAGCTTGAGGAAATCAGATGCGCGTTCATAGTCATGAGCGAGAGCTACATCAGAAGCCACATGTACGACATAGAGAAATACTCGCGCCAGGTTGAGAATAGGCCGGAAGACGTTCTGGATGTCGAAAGACTGGTCAACTGCAGCAGGGAGTTCAAAGAGGACTGCCTGAAGACAGACACTTTCTACATAGAGATAGACGGAGACTACGATACAGATTCCCTTCTGGATGCTGTCGAATCAGTCATAGAGGATTCAGATCCGGACGAAAGAGGCATCCTTATCTGAACGTTTTGCGAACCAACTGAAAAGCAACCCTTATTTCTCTTCAGGCATGTAGAAGTAACCACCCTTGGCGAACGCGCGGTTTCCGGCAAGCTTCAGGTACATGATGAACGGGATGACAATGTATGCCCCGGTGATGGCGATGAACGGCCATACCATGCCCTTGGCCGGCCAGTTGACCAGAGCCAGAATCGGCAGGGCAAAGACGAACATCAGGGCGGTTGAATTGACATATTCCTGAGCAACAGGGGTCTCGAAATCCGGATCCACGACACGTACAAGGGAAAGAGCCGTGGGCAGCGTGCCGTTGGCGGTTCCGAAGATCATCAGAAAACGCATGAAGGAATAGTCTCTGAACAGCCTCGAGCAGAACCACGGGGTGATGTAACAGGTGATGATGATTCCAACCAGTGTGAGGACAAGGATGACAACCCAGTACTGTCTGATTGCGGTGACCTCGATTGCTCCGAGACATGCGGCAACGGTGAAGTCAACGGCGATTCCGTCGATTCTGTTGCAGGTCTGGTTGTCGATCACGTGCTCGGCCTTGGCGGCGATCAGGGTCTTTCTGACAACAATTGCACAGAGGGAGCTGAAGACGAAGTTGATTCCCCACAGGCCGGTGACAGCCTCGAGAACCTTGCCGCCTGCGAATCTGGCCACCAGATGCTCAATGCCCGCCAGAATCAGGAAGCTGATCAGGTAGGTGAACATGATCAGGGCAATATGAAGCGTGAAGGTATCCATGGACTCGCTGGCAGTCGTCTGGTAGCTGGTGGGGACACGATCTTTCTTCAGGCGGAAGAAATCGGTTCCGACCTTCCTGTTTCTGAGTTTCTCGACATATTCGGAGCTCAGCCAGCCCTTCTTGGCGGCACGGTTGATCAGAATGACACCCGCGACGGAACCGATTACGAATCCGATTGCGGCCATCGTCAGTCCTACGTCACCTGCGTTGGGAACGTTGTACGGAGCTCCCTCCCAGACCTTTGCCATGGATTCGGCCTGTCCGGGTCCGAGCTCGAATCCGAGACAGAGTGTGAGGCCGATGGCCACGGAAGAACCGGGCAGGAACCTGCGCAGCAGCAGAACGGCCACCAGAAGACCGAACGTGCACTGCATGCCGTACTCGGCGATGAGGGCCGTCACGTTGGACCAGAGGGTGCTTTTTCTCTGGACCTTTTCCTTCTTTGCGGGAATCCTGAGCTGCATGGCGATGAACGAGATGTTCAGAAGATGGAACATCAGCTCTTCAAGGAAGTAGCGGCCGGACTCCAGATTCAGGTATTTTGCACCGTAGTTGTAGAACAGCAGAAGGAAGAACCCCCCGATCATCGGGGCCGGAATCAGGTACTTCTGGAAAAACCTGATCTTGGACCTGAGCGTGGATCCCAGAAGAAGCGCGCATGTGATGATGCAGATGTGGATGACGATCGTGAAGTTATGAGAACTGTGGATGTAGGTCATTGTACATTCTCCTTCGCCTGTTTCTTGAAAGAAAGGAAGTATTCGTGGTATTTGAGCGAGCAGGAATCCGGCATGAGCCTGATTCTGTAGAGGACGTTGTTGCAGAAGAGCTCCATCGTCTGCTTGGCATTCAGAATCAGAGACGAGACATCTTTCAGCGGAAGCTCCAGAACCTTGTTGTCCCCGTCCAGGCACTCGACACAGATGGTGTCGTCCTTCAGCTGGACTGAGATGTCCTTGGAAAGGGTCTCGAGATCTCCGTCGTCATCG
>CADBOI010000129.1 GCA_902796335.1 uncultured Spirochaetales bacterium | reverse complement strand
GCCGGAGAGGAAAGTCCGAGCTCCACAGGACATGATGCCGGGTAACACCCGGGAGCCGTAAGGCTACAGAAAGTGCAACAGAAAACATACCGCCTGCTTGCAGGTAAGGGTGAAATGGCGGGGTAAGAGCCCACCGGGACAGCAGTAATGGTGTCCGCATGGTAAACCTCATCAGGAGCAAGGCCAAGAAGCATGTGGGTTGTCCGTCCGATACATGCGGGTAGGCTGCTAGAGACTGGCGGTGACGTCAGTTCCAGATAGATGATTGCATAAACAGAACTCGGCTTACGGAGAACCTTCTTTGTTGTTATATAGGGGGAATTGCAATGGAAAGTAGATTCAGACCGGCATTCCCCCTTTTTCTTTTGTTGCTGGTTTCCGTCATCCTTGTATCGTGTTCCAATCCGCAGCAGAACTATGACAAGGGCAGATACGAGGAGACGATAAAACAGATCAACCATATCAAGAGCCCGACTTCCGATGACCTTCTTCTGAAGGCAAAGTCATACATCGCCCTAGGTCAGGACGAAAAGGCTCTTGAGAGCCTGTTTCTGTATCTCTCGCTTGACGACGGCTCGAATCCTGAGAACAGGGAATATGCCGTCACCCATTTCCTCGAGCTTAACAGATACGACTCCCTAACAGTCATGGTGCTTCTTCCAACCGACGGAGTAGAGGCGCTCAAGGCTCTTTATGTCGCATACAGCAGAAGAGGGGAATTGGAGAAGGCTTCGGAAACCCTGACCATCCTCTCAAGAACCATGGATTTCAATGAGTACATTTCGCTGATGCTCAGCGCACCACATGACATCGGCTACATCATAGACATATTCACCGCATGGTACGGCTCCATTGCCGCAGACGACAAGGACGACTATCTGAGTCTTCTTCTGAGGTTCTCATCTGAAATCAACATTCCGGAGAACGAGGCAAAGCGGCTTCTTTCCCTTACTGATCTTCTGATGAATGACAAATACTATACCGAAGACAACACAAGGCTTTCATGCCTTCTCAAGATAAAAGGAAACATCCTGGACAAACTGTATGACAAGGTCAATGCCAGAATCTACTGGACGCAGGCATACAAGCTCAATCCCGGAGATGTCCAACTGAAGGACAAGCTGCAGTAATGATCGGACTTGATGAGTACGGAAGGATTAAGAATCTCGAACAGTGTCTGGAAAACGGCATCCTTGAGATCGAGAATCCCGCCAGATATATCGGAAGCGAATACATATTCGGAAGAAAACCATATTCCGCGGGTGACGTAAAATGCGCCATGTGCTTTCCGGACCTCTATGAGATCGGAATGGCCAACAACGCCATCAGAATCCTCTATGACATAATCAACAGGACTGAAGGGGCTTTCTGCGACAGGGTTTTCGCCGTTGCTCCGGATTTCGAGAAAATGCTCCGCCAGAGGGACATCCCGCTTTTCACCATCCAGGAGCATTTTCCGCTGAACAAGCTTGATTACCTGGGAATCTCGATAGGTTACGAGCTTTCGGCAACCAACATACTCCAGATACTGGATCTGGGTGGAATCCCCATCAGGTGCGAAGACCGCAGGGAGTCGGATCCCATAGTCATCGCAGGCGGTCCTGCCATCACAAATCCGCTTCCTTTTGCCAGATTCGTCGATTTCATCCATATAGGTGAGGCCGAACCTGATCTCTCTGAAATCGTCACCATCATTGGAAAATACAAGACAAGGTCAGAGCGTATTGCTGCCTTGAAAGAGATTCCATTCCTCTGGTATCCGGGAAAGAAACGTGCAAACAGGGCAGTGGACCTCAAGTTCGGAACACAGGAAGAGGATCCCAGACTCAAACATTTTGCAGTATCCTCATTTGAAACCGCCCAGGACCACGGAACCGTTGAGATCATGCGTGGATGTCCGAACGGGTGCCGCTTCTGCCATGCCGGTCAGTTCTACAAGCCGTTCAGGCAGAGAAGCCTGAAAACGGTGTTCGACCTTGTCAGTCAGACTGTAGACCAGCTTGGATACAGGGAAATCACCCTGTCATCACTTTCGTCCGGCGACTATCCCGATCTGGACAAGCTCATCAAGGCCCTGAACGACACATACAGAAGACGCAACATTTCGTTCTCGCTTCCGTCCCTCAGAGTCAGTACGTTCAGTCTCAACATCCTCGAACAGCTGTCGGAAGTCAGAAAGAGCGGTCTTACGTTCGCAATCGAGACACCTCGTCTGGAAGACCAGAGAAGGCTTAACAAAGAGGTTCCGCTCGAGTCCATAATCAGCATAATCCAGGAAGCTAAGGGCAGGGGATGGAAGCTTGCGAAGTTCTACTTCATGGTCGGACTTCCGTTCATAGACAGGGAAACCGAGCAGCAGAACCTAGTTGATTTCCTTGTGGCAATCAGAAATGCCACGAAGATCAACATGAACATCAATATCGGAACCTTCATTCCCAAAGCTCACACTCCTTTCCAATGGGTCAGACAGCTTACGATGGAGGAATCAGGAGATCACCTCCGAAGCATCAAACGTGCTCTCATGGCTGCGATTCCAGGAATAAAGGTATCGTACCATGAGCCATCAATCTCCTTCCTTGAGGGCATACTCTCACGTAGCGGATATGAGTGTGCCGACCTTATAGAGAAGGCCTACAGCCTCGGATGCAGACTTGATGCATGGGATGAGTACATAAGATGGGATCTCTGGCAGCAAGCCATAGAGGAACTGAACTACGATACATCTCCGAAGGAGTGGTCCCTTGATGAGGAACTGCCTTGGGATTCTATATCGATGAACGTATCAAAAGCTTATCTCAGAACGGAATATGAAAAAGCTCGAGATGCCGCTCTTACCCATGTATGTGACTGCGAATGCGACCACAGGTGCGGAGTCTGCACGAAGAACGCAGCCAAGGTAATCAAAGCCGACAACCAAGATTTCGAATCAATTGTTCCCAAGGCTCACGTTGCACCTCCGGCATATGAATACGTTCAGACAGTGTTCACATATGAGAAAAAGGGAAGGGCCATCTACAATTCCCACATAGCCGTCATGAGGCAGTTCGAGATGGCATTCCAGAGATCCGGTCTCGATGTTCTTTTCACACAAGGTTTCAATCCCAAACCGAAGATGGAATTCCTCAATCCCATAACCATGGGTGTGACCGGTGAGAACGAGCTTCTTCTTTGCGAGCTTCCCATCAGCCAGATAAACGAAAACACCGTATCAAGGCTCAATGAAGTTCTTGCGGAAGGTTTCAATATCAAATCAATGAAGATAATCCCGCAGGACAAGACCGGACGCAAGATATCGCTTTCAAGCAGGATGAAAGGCAGCGTATATGAAATCACAGACGTTAGGGACGCCGAAATCCTTTCGATTCTTGAAAGCAAATGCAACGAATCCTCAGATGACTACAGACTGGAGAAAACGTCAGAGGATTCATTCGTACTTACAGTCAACGGAGACAAGAACCTGTTCAAGTTGCTGTTCCCGAAGGAAATGAACAAGTTCCATATAGCAGGATGCACGAAAATGACCAGAAAGCGCATCCTCATGGAGGATCTATGATCGACTATAAACTCAACAAGACAGACGATGTCTGTCAGAACATGAAGAATCTGTATGATATCGTCACATGTCTCAGAGATCCCAAGGACGGATGTCCGTGGGACAAGGAACAGATGCCGCGTGATATCGTCCGCAGCATGCAGGGCGAGATCTATGAATATGTGGATGCACTCAATGAGAACGATGCTCCTCATCAGAGCGAGGAACTTGGAGATGTCTATCTGAATCTTTTCCTTCTTGGAAAGATCCATGACCAGAACGGAGATTTCTCCCTGGCAGAATGTCTCAATGACGCATGCGATAAATACATCCGTCGTCATCCTCATGTTTTCTCAGATGTTCATGTGGACAACACCGAACAGGTTCTGAAGAACTGGAACCAGATCAAAGTTGAGAAAGAAGGCCGTATCAAGTCCGATGAGGATTTCTTCGACGGAGTTCCTAAAGATGCTCCGGAACTTGAGAGATGCTATGCGATATCCAAGAAAGCCGTGAAGGTCGGATTCGACTGGCCGGATGAACAGGGAGTCTATGACAAGATCCATGAAGAGCTTGATGAGGTCATGGAAGCTAAGACAGAGGAAAACAGAATGGAAGAACTGGGAGATGTTCTTTTCACTGTAGTTAATCTCTGCAGGAAGATGCACATCAAGCCGCAGGACGCGCTGTCTTATGCCAATACCAAGTTCATTAAGCGTTTCAACATAGTCAACAGACTGGTAAAGGAACGTAATCTGAAATATGAGGATCTTTCCGCAGATCAGTGGGACGAGCTGTGGAATATTGCAAAGAAAGAAGTGAACATGGGGTCAAACTGATATAAGGCACTTCTAAAGTTTGACAGAAGATGCATTATATCCAATTTTAGGAGATATACACCTATCGGAAAAAACCATGAAAACTGAATATCCTGACTACAACCATTCAATCGTGAATCTTGCCTGCTCGGTTCTTAAGTACTTCAACGTTCCTGATATCAGACACAACAGTCTTCCAGAAGCTGATTCGGTTCTTGAGAAACGCAATCCCCGCAATGTGGTCATCATGGTTTTCGATGCAATGGGAATATCAATCCTGGAACGTTATCTTCAAGCTGATTCTTTCACAAGAAAGCACATCATACGTCCCATCACTTCAGTTTTTCCTCCGACCACCGTAGCTGCAACCACAGCCATCAACACTGGACTGACACCTTTGGAGACAGGCTGGATAGGCTGGATAACATATTTCAAAGAAGTCGACAAGAACGTCATCAGATATTTCAATTCTATTCAGAACACAAGGATTCCTGCAGCACCCGAACATCTTGCCTATGCCGCCCTACCCTACAGATCCCTTGGCGTCCAGATCAGGGAAACAGATCCCGAAGTCAGATGCATTGCAATCTCACCGTTCAAGGTGAACAGAACGGATTCCACAGTCCAGACAAAATCCATCAGGGAAAACTGTGACGCCATTATCGAGAACACAAAGGAAAACAGGAACTTCATCTACTGCTACTGGCCGGATCCCGATGAACAGATGCACAAAACAGGAGTCGAT
>CADBOI010000128.1 GCA_902796335.1 uncultured Spirochaetales bacterium | reverse complement strand
GGCAACAAACGAACCGCCCTGACGGCCGCCAACAAACTCCTTGTCTCAAACGGTTGTGGAATCCTTACCATAAAAGACCGCGACATGGAAAGCTTCAACGCCCTCCTCAGAACCATGTACGACACAGGAATCAACACCGACCTGAAGCACTTCCTCTATTCCAACGCCATCCAAGGCCTGGAACTGTAATCTACCAAGCTCCTTCGGTTGATAAAGATCCTGAGCGTTCTCTTTTTAATGTGTTCATGTTGTGCTCTTTTGTCGGAATGAATAATCCGATAAGGATTCAGGGAGCGCTGGTTGATGCTCATTAGCTTCAACGAATCCTGAAGCACCGCTCCATCATGCCAATCTCAGCACGTGATATTCCTAGGCTCTGGGCTATGTATGACCATGAGGCAATCCGGGACTTCATCTCGTTGATCATTTTCGAGGCATCGTCCTTTCTGATGTCAAAATAGGGGGCGCTGTCTATCGCAAGATCGAAGTCCAGCGAGTTGTCAGAATCATTGATATTCAGAGACAGGACATTTCCGTCGGGGTTTGGGTTGACATCGAAAAGAGGCGATAGCTCCATGCCCTTTCTGTTGAAAAGAAAACCGTGGTTTCTGAGATGGTCGTCTGTATTTGTAACAGCGATGCTGAATATAATTCTTTTCCAAAGCTCCAGCAGGTCTTCTTTTACTCTGGAACCATATTGCCGTATGACTCCTGCCATATCCAGATAGCTCACACCTTCTTCTGATCCTGAGCCGCCTGATTCTCCCAAGACTGTCATCGCCGAAAGATAATGAAGCCTTTTCCCGTCATCTGTTCTGTCAAAACGCTTCACCAGAAATGTGCTTCCTGTCGGAGAGTACGATTCACACTTTGCCTCAGGTACACGTAAGCCGCACCCGGATGCAAGCTTATGGGTTACCATTTCCCAAGCACCTGTATTTATTTCATCATTCCGTGAAGGGAATTTGGCAATCCAGAGATTTCCATCAGTATCACGGACTGTTGCCTTTGGTCTTGCTCCTCCAAGAGATGATCCGGGCTGGACCAGAAGCCTGAGCCATGCCCGCTCTT
Organism: uncultured Spirochaetales bacterium; assembly: GCA_902796335.1. GTDB lineage: Bacteria > Spirochaetota > Spirochaetia > Sphaerochaetales > Sphaerochaetaceae > UBA9732. Next base: position 21,414 of record CADBOI010000128.1, on the reverse strand, counting down.
CTTTTCCGGTTCCGGTATCCGCATCAATGTTTACTGCAGCCTGTTCAAGTTCTCTCAGACTGGTCCAAACCGGAATGGGCATACTTGAATCTGTGGAAAGAAAAGGTCCGTCTGCTTCAAGTTTGAATCTCAAAGCACCCATTCTTGCCGAATCCTGAATACCTAAAAGATAGTCGCTTTCCAATAGGGTTCTGGGATTTCTTCCTTCTTCCCTGGCCAAGATAGATTCCCGGCGCTTCATCAGAAGCCGTCCCCAGCGGTCCGGACAGCAGTCTGTGAATACACCGAACAGGGTCCTGTTGTCTTGTACGTACTGTCTTCCGCCGTACATCTGAAGATCCGGATCCAGAAATGAGCTGCGATGTTCTTCAAGCCAGCGATTGTCATAATCAAAGGAAAACACTTCTTTGCCTCGAAGAATATCGGAATGCAGAGTCCCTACCAGGGTGGGAGAGGCAAGATATTTCCAATCGGCATAAACAAGAATTGCCTTAGACATCTTCACCACCCATAGTCTTTGACGCCCGCTTTCTGTGTGAGACCAGATTCAGGTCCTGCAGTTTCCTGCCCAGAATGTCGTCTGCTGCAATCTTTTCAAACTCACCTGCCATTCCCAGCGCGTGGAGAACCGCGACATAGGTTCCGATTGAGACCGAAGGGGAGCCTTTTTCCACATTGCAGAGCGTTGCCCTGCTGATGCCGGCACGTTCTGCCACAAGCTCTGCCGGAAGATCACGTCTGAGGCGTGCAAGCTTGATGTTTTCTCCCATGGTTGTGAGTATTTTTCTGTCTTTTGGCAACAATACAACGGCTTTCTTTCCCATAACATCTATAAATATAAACGTGTAACCCAAAAATGTCTATAAATATTTACGTTATGCGCAACAGCTTTGGGCCTGGGCCTGAAACAGGCGTGAAGTGCAACAGCAGGAAATCATATTAGGTTTGTTTTTCCGATTCAGCATGATAGGATAAACTTAAGGCGCATGACTGAGAGCAGGTCTTTTCACCGATAGGACCGTTGTGTTGAATAGCGCAATCAGAAGAGCACATGTCAAGGGTGAGAAAAATGGCACAGGAATTCAGATGGGCGTTCATAGGAACGGGTACACTTGCAAAGAAAGTTATAACGGAAATCACCGCCAGTGGATGGCACAGGGTGGTATCTGCATACAGCAGAAACAGGGAGAATCTTGTCAGTTTCTGCGAGCCCTATGGAATCTATGCCGCCAGATCCGTTGAGGATGCGGTCAAGACTGCTGATATCGATGCCGTCTACATCTCGGTCACCAACGAGGTGCATTACGAGGTCTGCAGATTCTGCATCGAACATGGCAAGAATGTCCTGCTGGAAAAGCCCTTCACGATCAATGCCAGGGAGACGAAGGAGCTTCAGATGCTGGCAAAGACCAAGGGAGTTTATCTTGCCGAAGCGATGTGGACCTGGTACAGCGATGTTCCGAACAAGGTCAGGGAGATTGTGCTTTCAGGGAAGCTTGGCAGAATAAAAAGCGTTTTCATGAGCTATTCCAAAAACAGCATCGGCTATGCTCCGCGAGTGTCAGATCCAGCAAAAGGCGGCGGTGCCGTACTGGATATCGGAATCTATCCCATTGCCTATGCCTACAGGCTGTTCGGCTATCCAAAGAGCATCATCTGCAAAGGCGATGTGAGAGAAGGCATCGACTATGGTGAGATGATTGAGTTCGTTTATGACGGTTTTACCGTAAAGATGGATATTTCGATAATCGAATCCAACGGAGAGGCCTGTGTCATAGAGGGTGAGAACGGAATACTGGTGAATCCGGGTTTCCATTATGCAGAGCCGGCGGTTCTGAAAACCGGAGATGAGATAAAGATAATCGAAGGCAGAAAGGGCTATCTTCAGGAGTTCGATACAGTGGCCGATGAAATCAGGCAGGGAAAGACGGAAAGCACCTTCATCCCACCTGAGATGACATATGACTGTATGCGTATCCTTGATGAATGCCGCAAGCAGATGAACCTTGTCTATCCGTTTGAAGTCTGAATCATGCCCAGGCGGAGAAAGGGTAGGACGAGCGTGCCTGTTCCAGCATTCTGTCCGTGATTTCGGGAACAGGAGATGAAGACTCTGTGATTCCGAAGGCTTTCAGCGCGTTTGTGCAGAAGAGCTGTGAAAGACGGCTTTCAGACATTCCTGCCTCTCTGAGACTCTTTATTGTCAGCAGCATACCTTCAAATCCCGGAAGTCCACTTGCCCCGGCTTTCTTGTCATCAAGTGTATGGGGAGCATGGTCGCTTTCGACCCAGTCTATTGTTCCGTCGAAGAGTGCGTTCCAGACGGCAAGTCTGTCTTCTTCAGACCTGAGGGGTGGATTCATTTTCACAAGATCCGTTTCCGAATCTCTGTTGAGAAGGATGTGATGCGGTGTTGCTCCGCACGTTACCCTGAGACCTTCAGAACGTGCCTTGCGCACTGCATCCAATGATCCCTTTGTGCTTATGTGGGCAATGTGGAGAGTTCCCTTGAAGAGCGACGCTCTTACGTTGTCAATCTGGTCAAGTACCGAGGCAGTCTCGCTTTCCGGCGGACGACGGGAGCTGTGGGATGAAGCGCTTTGGTCGAACAGCTCCTCTTTCTCGCAATGGACGGCAACAACACCTTTGTAGCCATTGTCTGCAAGAGCCCTGTAGACCTTCAGCTGGTTCTCTTTTCCGATGATGCCCATATTGCCGGTGGACTGGGATGCAAACATCTTCATGCCGCAGATGCGGGGGAAGAACTCGTTGTAGACACCGACCATCTCTGCGATCTGGTTTTCGTCGCAGGTGAGTCCGAGGTAGAGGTGATAATGCACGGCAAAGCCGAGTTTGCCAAGCTCGGTCTCGGCATTGCGCCCAAGCTCGAGACGCTTAATGGCAGTCTGTCCGTCCGTGACGGGTGGGTTGCAGTTTGGCATGTCGAAGAACACGTCAAAGCCGGCTTCGGCTCCTGTGCGCATTCCATGGAGCACCGTTTCCTTGTTGCTCTGGTTCCAGTCTCTCAGGTGGACATGGGCATCGGTCACAGCACGTTCTCCTTTCTGAGGAACGACAGATTCATGAAAGTGCCGTACTGGCAGGTCATGGTACCGCCGCAGGAGCATTCACCGCAAAGGCCGACTCCGCACATGGAGTTCTTCTCCATCGAAAGCATGACCATGTCGGGCTGAACACCCAGACTGCAGATTCTGTCGGACGCTATCTTCATGAAAATCTCAGGCCCTATCAGGCAGAAGACGATGTCTGCCAGAGCCGTGCCGCCGGAAGTGGCCTGTGAGACGACCGAATCAAGGCTGTCCAGAACACGTCCGGGCTTTCCGGAATCGGATATGCATCTGTACGGACCGAAAGCCGAAAGCTCCTTTTCAAGGATTCCTCGGTTTCCATCGACGCTGGTTCCTACAAGGAAGCTCATGGAAATGTGCCTTCCCGAAAGATCGTTTGCAAGCGGAAGGGCCACGGCCTCGCCGGTTCCTCCGCAGATTATTATGGCCTTCTTTGCATCGGGCATGATCACGGCATCTCCGTAGGGACCTCTGAGATAGATGGAATCGCCTTCCTTCAGGGTATCGAAAACGGCCTGTGTGAACTGCCCGCGCTTTTTGATGATGAAGGTCAGAGGCTCTGTCTTTGCAACGCTGAACGGCTTCTCTCCGATTCCGGGAATCCACAGGAAAACGAACTCCCCGGCATGGAAATCATTCATCGATCCGTCAAGGGTGAGCAGAACCGTGTCCGGACTGTGGAGGACCTTCCTTATCACCTTGAAGGGCTTGTATTCCATGAGATTGCCCTTTGAGATGAAATTAGAGGACGTGGTCTCTATTTTTTCTCCATCACCATTCAGGATTGCCTCGGCTTCATAAGCGACGGCATTAAGAAAGCTGTGCCAGTAGGGCTGGCCCACATGGGCAAGAACGGACCCGATACCTACGGCATCTGCTCCGGCCTCGATCATGGCCGCACAATCGGCACCTCCCCAGATTCCGCCCATTCCGATGACCGGAACATCGTCACCGACTGACTGACGGATTTCCTTCACTGCCTTGAGCGCGATCTCTCTTACCCAGAGTCCGGACTTTCCACCCTTGCCGCCTTTTGCGCTGTTGAGTATCGACTGCCCTGAGGCCGGGTCGATGTGGGTTACGGGACCCACCGTGTTTATCGCGCTGATTCCGTCCGCACCTGCGTCAATGACAGCCTTTGCAATCTCCCCGATGTTGTCCACATTGGGAGTCAGCTTGACAAACAAAAGGCTCTGTCTTTCTGGGTACAGGGCGCAGATTCTGCGTACATAGTCAGAGGCAATGTCTTTATCCACGCCGATTGAAGCTCCATAGCCTGATTTTGCATGAGGACATGAGAAATTCAGCTCTATCGAATCAGCCAAGCTATCAAAGCGTTTAACAAGTGTGGCAAAGTCATCGGGATTGTCCGCAGAGACCGAGACGTTAAGCCAGCCTTTAAGACCGTCTTCACGCAGCTTCTGAAGCTGGGGGAAGGCAACGTCCATTCCGGGGTTTCGCAGTCCCACGGAGTTTCCGAAATGGCCCGGACCTGTCTCGCAGATCACAGGCTCCCTGTTTCCGGGATTCGGTCTGACCTGGTAGCTCTTTGTGGTGAAGATATCAAAGGGCACACCGTGTTTCTCCATCCATCTGATGATCTCAGGCTTGGTGGAGGCAACTCCGCTGACCGTGGCCAGATGGACGCTTCTGTCCTTGTGACCCATGGGGAAGGCTCTGCGTGTGAAACTCAAAGTGAACACTCCTCTGCAAAACGTCTGATTGCATCAAGGCAGACCTGCTTCCAGTTGGAAGGGGCGGCCTCTTTCTTCTTTGCCCATGGATGGGAAAGGGCGGATGATGAGTTGATACGGCAAAGCTCAAGCGGATAGCCGACCTTCTTCATGATGGCTATGACATCCTGTGCGCTTCCGCCCTGACTTCCGACTCCTGGAATCAGGAGGGGGATTCTCTTGTCCGCATAGAAGGCCGCAAGGTCCTCGAACTCCCTGAGGTTGGTGGCTCCGACAACGGCTCCGATTCCGCAGCCATACTCGCTGTTCCACTTTGCAATAAGGTCTGCCACATGCATGTAGACAGGCCTACCGTCCTCCATCTTCTGGTTTTGAAGGTCCTTTCCTCCGGGATTGCTGGTCCTGTTGAGGATGTAGAATCCCTTCTGTGAAGCGGCTTCTCCGATTGCGGTTGCAAACGGGCTTATGCTGTCAGATCCCATGTAGGGCGACACCGTCACGCAGTCTGCGCCCCAGCTGCAGAATGCCTCGAAGGCATAGTTTGCAGATGATGTTGCAATATCGCCGCGCTTGGCATCGAGGATGAACGGTCTTGCCGGAAGGGCCATGACAATCTCCGCAAGGGCTCTGGAGCCTTCGAAGCAGCCTTCAAGGGGCTTGTCCAGACGTGAGAAATAGCCGATGTTCGGCTTTGTGGCGGCAACTCTGACGTTTTCCCTATCCATCAGCTCGAACAGGGTGAGAAAGAATTCCGAGACCTCCACACCCTCAGGCAGGGCGCTGAAATTGGGGTCGATTCCCATGCAGGCGCAGTTGCCCGCTTTCTTTGCACTTGAAGACAGAAGTTCAATGTAGTTCATCAGCGTTCCTCCTTCTTCCATCCGTGGTTCTCGCCCCATGTGAACGGGGAGGCTGACCACTGGAGAAGCATCTCTTCCTGATCGGGCCTGATGTATCCGGTTTCCTTTGCAATGGAGATGACAAAATCATAATCCAGAATCGTCACAGGCTTGCACTTGGGCTCGAGCTCGGCGAACGCCTGCTTTCCCTGATCTGTTCCGTAAGAGAAGATTGCAAGGCAGTAGGGCACGATTCCGTCGGCCTCCTGGATGGCCTTGACGGCCTTGATGGAGGACATGCCTGTGCTGATGAGGTCCTCGATCAGCACTACTTTCTTGCCCTCGTATCCGCTTGCCGTTCCAAGGCCCTCGATCTGGTGCTGGAGCCCGTGGTCCTTGGACGAGGACCTGATGTAGGAGACGGGCTTCTGGAGAAGGTCTCCCAGTGTAGTGGCATGGGGTATTCCGGCGGTGCTGGTTCCCGCGATGTTCTGCGGGTCGAAGTCCAGCTTCCCAAGAATCTCCCTGAAGGCCATGGCGATCATGCGGCGGGCCTGCCAGTCGCCGAGGAACGATCTGTTGTCGTTGTAGATGGGCATGTAGTAGCCGCTTGCCCAGCAGAACGGTTTTTCGGGCGAAAGTCTGATTGCTCCCAGTTCCAGTGCCTTTCTGGCAAGGTCGTTAGAATAGCTTGTAAGTTCCATCTGCTCCTCCTCAGCGTTTGAAGATCTCTTTGAAAGTATGGACCCTGCCGCAGTATGCGCAGGCGAATCTGTTGTCGTGTGTCTTTATGAACATGGCCTGTACGTGCTCGTTCTGGCTGTCGTTTGAGATGCAGGCCTCGTTGGTGCACATAAGGTCATCGAAGTTGTAGATTCTCGGCGGGAGGGACGTGCGGTATTTCTTGGCTACCTTTCCGTTCTCGATTATGTTAAGCGTGCATCCCGGGGCCACAGCGGCCAGACGCTTGATCTGCTTATGGTCGAGGCTGAACTTGCCCGGCCTGAAAATGATGCCCTTGAATGCACCGCTTGCGCTCTGGCTGACCCATTCTCCGCCTTTCAGGCCATCAAGTCCCATTACCTTGCGGATCAGGATCATGTAGCGGCGGATCTCGTCAGGCGAGTCGCCCTTGCAGATGTGGTCAATGACAATTCCGTCCCTGATGGGTCTGACACCCTCGGAGATCTCATCCTTTCCGGCTGACGTTGCCTTGGGCTGGACCTCGATGATCCAGGGAGTCTCCTCAGCGGTGCAGCAGACCTTCTCCTCTGAGAAATCGTCTCCGATCCTTCCTGCCACGAGGGCCAGAAGCACTATCCTGCAGTACATTCCATTGATCGACTGCTTCTCCCAGCCGTTGAGCGGAGTGTCGTCGAGGAATGTCGGGATAGTCGGATGGACCTTGTGTCTCGGAAGCGGATGGTAGAACTTGGTTCCCTCGGGGAGCCTGTCCATGAACTGCTTCTGGAATGTGATGGAGGCCCTGAGCGAGTCGGCCTTGGCGAGGATCTTCTCTCCCATGCGCTCCAGCTGGGGTCTTGTGAAGTACCACTTGGTGGCTATGTCGCTCTGGTTCAGATATTCCTCTATCGACCTGAAGGTCCTGACCTCAAAGCCGTTGTCCTTCATCTTTGTCTCGTAGGACTCGGGCATTGCAAGCTCCTCAGGAGCGATCAGGTCCACCTTGACCTTGCTCCAGAGCTTCAGGCCGTCAGCCTTGCTGTGCACTGTGCGTCCATGGTACAGGTCTCCGACAAGCGCGATGTGCAGGCTGTCCGTGTTCCAGTCGTTGTCCTCGAGGAACGAGTACTCGTCCAGAAGCTCCTGCGTTGGGTGCTCGTGCTTTCCGTCTCCGGCGTTGATGAAGGCCGGGGTGAAGGGCAGGGCGTTTCTCTTTGCGTATGATGCGCACTCCTCGCTGAGGTGGCGGCAGACGCCCTCGACCTTGCTGCGGATGATGAAGATCCTGTTGTTGTAGCCGCAGAGCGTGTTGAACGTGTCTGCGAAGCTCTCACCCTTGTTGAACGAGGAGTTGTCGGCGCTCATCTCCGTCAGCTTGGCGTGATGGAAATTGGCTGCGTTCCTGAAGCTTTCCTTGGTACGAGTGCTGTCCTCGAGAAACACCTCGTATATGCCGAAATCCGAGTCGTTGATCCTGAACGAGTCCACAGTCTTGCTGTCGTCCTCGCTGACCGCCTTCTTCAGCTTTCTGACCTGCGAGAAGAGGTAAAGTCTCTCTTCTTTTGTGAAATCGTCGATTACGCAGAGGGATCTGCCCTTGAAGCTGTTCATTTCTTCCTCCCCGTGCTGTTGCACATCCGGTGCCAAGGCAAAAAAAATACCGGTCAATGCCGGTACTGTATGTTCAAACAACTGATGATTGTGAATCTAAAAGCCTTGTTTTTCATTACTGAAAATCTACCAAATCCACCTGATGTTTTCAAGCCTGTTCCCGAGTCTTTCATTTGAAATCGGCCGCCCCCTGTGCAATAATTTCCACATGAAGTTCATCTGGTCGTACATGAGAAGGCATACACGCGAAATACTGCTTGTGCTTTTCGTGAAATTCGTCGGAACGGCCCTCGAGCTTCTCCTTCCATTCATCCTTGAGTACATGGTCGACACCATAGCCCCGCAGAAAAACGCCCGCATGATAGTTTTCTGGGGCCTTGTCATGCTGGCCCTTGCCCTTCTTGTCAGGACACTGAACGTCTGGGCAAACCGAGGCTCCGTGAAGATCGCCCGCAAATGCATCTATCAGGTCAGGCAGGACCTCTTCACCAAAGGCATCAACCTATCCGGCGACCAGATGGACGAGATCGGTCTGCCGTCCCTCATCTCGAGGATGACTTCTGATTCATACAACATCCAGTCCTTCATCCAGATGGTCCAGACCATCGCAATCCGGGCTCCAATCCTTCTGTTCGGAGGCATTCTGGTCACCCTCTCCATGGATGCCGGTCTGGCCACCATACTGCTTGTACTTGCACCCATCCTTCTGGTTGCCGTCATATTCATCTCCCGGAAAGGCATCCCGCTCTACGACATCGTGCAGTCCAACCTTGACTCCGTCGTCCGCATCATGCGCGAGAACATCACCGGAATCCGCGTGGTCAAGGCCCTCTCCAAGGAGGAGCACGAGAAGCGCAGGTTCGCCGAGGCCAACAACGCCATGGGCAAGTCCGAGATCAAGGCGAATGTAATTGTGACGCTGCCCGGCCCGATAGTGAGTCTTGCCATGAACGTGGGACTGACGCTTGTGGTCCTTTTCGGCGCCTACCGGGTGAACAACGGCCAGACCCAGCCCGGTGTGATCCTTGCCTTCCTGTCCTACTTCCAGATGATCCTCATGGGCGTTTTGATAATGAACAGGGTCTTTCTGAACATGAGCAAGGCCAACGCATCAGCCAACAGGATAGCCGAGGTCATGGAGAGCCAGAGCACGCTGTCAGTGACGATTGGTGACGTCGGTGACGTCGGTGACAACGGTGACGTCGGTGACATAGACCACCCCTACATAGTCTTCGACGATGTCTCCTTCAGCTATTCCTCCGCAAACGACAATTCCGGCCAGCATCAGAACAGCTCGAGCTTTGCCGGAGGAACCCGAGAGAAGACACTCTACAACATCAGTTTCAGCATCCCCAAAGGCGGAAGCCTTGGAATAATAGGAGCCACAGGCAGCGGAAAGACAACAATACTGAATCTCCTGATGCGCTTCTATGACCCTCAGAGCGGGCACATCTACGTTGATGGCAAGGATGTCAAAAGATATGAACTCGATGACCTGAGACGTCACTTCGGCGCTGTTTTCCAGAACGATTTGATATTCAAGGACACCATTTCCCAGAATCTGTCCTTCGGAAGGGACGTTGTGTCCGAAGATCTGGAAAGAGCTGCCCGGGATGCGATGGCAAGCGAGTTCATAGATGACTATGAAGACCGTTACGAGCATCTAGCGGACATTCATGGAGCCAATTTCTCCGGAGGTCAGAAGCAGAGACTGCTCATAGCAAGAGCACTTGCGGCAAAGCCAGATGTTCTGCTTCTGGATGACTCGTCCAGTGCCTTGGACTACAGAACGGATGCCCTTCTGAGAAGCAACATCAGGAAGAACCACAGCGGAAGCACGATGATAGTCATAGCCCAGCGCGTCAGCTCCATCATGGGCATGGACCAGATAATCATGCTTGATGAAGGCAGGATAATAGGCAAGGGAACCCACGAACAGCTGATGGAGACTGTTCCGCAGTACCGTGAGATATATGAAACACAGATGGGGGAGGTCTGATATGGCGAACAATGTCATAAACGAGCACAGACCTAAGGACGGAAGAAAAACCTTGCGCCGTCTTGTATCCTATCTGAAGGAATATAGGATTCTGATCCTAATTGCCCTGATGCTGAGTTTCACCGCCAACATCCTTTCGCTCATAGGACCGAGCCTGGCCGGAAAGGCGATAAACGAAGCGGCTGCAGGAGCGGGAAAGGTCGATTTCTCAAAGGTGCTGTACTACGTGCGCCTGATGCTGATCTACTACGTGTCTTCGTCTGTGATAACCATAGGCATAAGCGTGCTCATGACGTTCGTTTCCAAGTACGCAGCCAGAAAGCTGAGGAAGGAGTGCTTCGAGAAGCTCTCGCGCCTGCCTGTGTCGTTCTTTGACAAGAACCAGGCCGGAGACATCATCAGCCGTGTCAGCTACGACGTGGATGTGGTTTCGGCTTGTCTTCAGACGGACATCGTGGCAATAATGACAAGTTTCGTCACTGTTCTCGGTTCTCTAGTGATGATGATAAGGATAGCTCCGGTTCTTGCCGTCATAGTAGTGGTGACCATTCCGATCTCCGTCTCGTACACAGTCTACATCAAGAAGAAAACCAGACCTCTGTTCATCAGAAGGTCCAGAAGCTATGGCCGCATGAACGGTTTTGTGGAGGAGATGTTCACCGGACAGAAGACCATCCAGGCCTATGCATATGGCGACAAGGTCTGCGGTCAGTTCGAAGAGGTCAACGGAGAAGCTGCCGAGGCATACTATGAGGCAGACCGACGCGGAGTTGCCATCGGACCTTCAATGGGTATGATCAACAACATATCCCTCAGTCTGATTGCCACCTTGGGATCCCTTCTGTTCATGCGCAGCAGCGTAAGCCTGGGTCAGATATCGTCATTCATCCTGTATTCCAGGAAGTTCTCGGGCCCCATAAACGAGATCGCAAACATACTGAACGAGATATTCTCGGCACTCTCAGCCTCTGAGAGGATATTCAACCTCCTTGATCAGGAAGAGGAATCCGGGGATGCGGAAGGAGCCACGGAACTGAAGGACTCGCATGGAGATGTGGAGTTCAAGGATGTGTCGTTTGGCTATGTTCCAGGCCACACCATCCTGCATGACCTGAGTTTCAGGGCGGATCACGGAAAGGTCATAGCGATAGTTGGGCCCACAGGTGCGGGCAAGACCACCATCATCAACCTTCTGATGCGCTTCTACGACCCTGACAGCGGAACGATAACCGTTGACGGCCACAACGAGCTCTCCTACACCCGAAGCAGCCTGAGGGCAGCCTATGCGATGGTGCTCCAGGACACCTGGCTGTTCAGGGGAACCGTGTACGAGAACATTGCCTATGGAGCGGAGAACGCCACCATGGAGGATGTGGTGCGGGTTGCGAAGAAGGCCCATATCCACCCGTTCATCATGCGTCTTCCGAACGGGTACGATACTGTCATAAGCGAGGACGGAGGAAACATATCCAAGGGCCAAAAGCAGCTTCTGACAATCGCACGGGCCATGCTCTATGATTCAAGGATACTGATTCTGGACGAGGCTACAAGCAATGTGGATACCTCCACCGAGCGCGAGATCCAGGATGCCATGCTGAGTCTGATGAAAGGCAAGACCTGTTTTGTCATAGCCCACAGACTGTCCACAATCCGCAACGCAGACAACATACTGGTCCTGGACCACGGCGATGTGATTGAGCAGGGAACTCATCAGCAGTTGATGGAGAAAAAGGGTTTCTATTACAAACTCTACGCCTCTCAGTACGAGTGACGCCTCCGGGAGCCTTCGGAAAGCTTACGTAACAGGGAACTCCATGTTCTTGGCTTTGAGCATCGGGTCTCCGGAAAGGGAGCTTTCAAGCCAGTCGTCGCGTTTTGCCTGAAGGAACTTCTCGAAGAGGGTGTCCGGGATCATCGTCCTGACGAACTTTGAATCCTGGGCGCTCTTGATTGCATCGTTCATCGTGTCAGGAAGCTCGCGTCCTGTGTTGTACTCATCGGGGTTGACCTTGTCGCGGATGCCTTCCATTGCCGCTCCTGCAAGAAGCAGGCAGGCCAGATACGGGTTGCACGACGGGTCGGCGCTTCTGAGCTTGATCCTCGCAGCCTCGGGATGGGCCTTGATCAGGGAGCTCTCGTTTCCGCGGCTGTAGTTCACAATCGAAGGAGCGTCGAATGTTCCGATTCTTTCATATGAGTTTGCAATCGGGTTGAGGAAGATCATCATCTCCTCGATTCTTCTGAGCACACCGCCTGCCATCTGCATGGCGAGGTTCTTCCTGTCGCCGGCCTTTGCACCCTCGACGGAAAGGCTGATCGCTAGTCCGGATCCGTTCTCGCCGAAAAGCGGCTTGGGCAGGAACGAGGCAAACAGACCCATCCTGTCGGCAGTGTTCTTCACAATGTCCTTGAAGGTGACCAGGTGGTCTGCGGCATCAAGAAGCGGAGCGGGGCTGAAGCGGATCTCGTTCTGTCCCGGGCCCTTCTCGTGATGGCTTGCGATGTAGGTGATTCCCATCTGCTCCATGGTTATGCAGATCTCGCGTCTGATGTCCTCGCCACGGTCGATCGGGGATGCTTCAAGGTAGGATGCCCTGTCCATCGGAATGTCTGTTGGGTTTCCGTCCGCATCCCGCTTGAACAGATAGAACTCGCACTCCGTTCTTGCATGAAGGTCTGTTCCTGCATCTTTCAGCGATTTTTCATAGTCTTTTAGCATTGTGCGGACATCGCCTTCAAAAGGTCTTCCGTCCTGATGCCTGATGGAGCAGTAGAAGCGTGCAACCTTTCCGTCATCCGGTCTCCACGGCAGGATTGCCATGGACTGCGGATCCGGGAACAGGAGGATGTCGGAATCCTCGATGTTCAGAAAGCCTCTGATGGAGGCTGCGTTCAGCCCCACGCCTTTTTCCATGGCCCTCTCCAGCGAAGACAGCCCGATGGAAATGTTCTTCAACTGTCCGAAGATGTCGCAGAATGCGAGTCTGACGAACCTGACGTTCTGGTTCCTTAATTCATCGACGATACCTTTTGCCATGGCGGACCTCCGTTCAAAGACCTTCAACAACCTATATTACACCATAGTGTTGATTCTTTGCCTGAAATAAAGTAGAAGTTCTGCATAACTATACCAAAAACGAACGGGGTTGCAAATGGAAACAGTGGCTGATTATTTCGGTAGCATGGTCTTCAACGATGCCGTCATGAGGGAGAAGCTCCCCAAGGACATCTACAAGACGCTCAGAAAAACCGTCTCGGAAGGCAAGGACATCGACCTGGCCGTTGCAAACAGTGTCGCGAACGCCATGAAGACATGGGCGCTCGAGCACGGCTGCACACACTTCACCCACTGGTTCCAGCCCATGACAGGCATCACCGCCGAGAAGCACGATGCCTTCATCTCTCCTGCCGACGGCGGGAGGGCAATCCTCGAGTTCTCCGGCAAGGCCCTGGTGAAGGGCGAGTCCGACGCATCGTCGTTCCCTTCGGGAGGTCTGAGGGCTACATTCGAGGCCCGCGGCTACACCGCATGGGACCCGACCAGCTACGCCTTCATCCGCGACGATGTACTCTACATCCCCACGGTCTTCCTCTCCTACACGGGCGAGGTCCTGGACAAGAAGACACCGCTTCTGAGGAGTATGCAGGCCATCAGCGACGAGGCTGTGAAGATCCTGAAGCTGTTCGGACATGACGATGTCAAGCGCGTGATTACCACAGTCGGTCCCGAGCAGGAATACTTTTTGATCGACCGTGCCGACTATGCCAAAAGACGCGATCTGATCTTCACAGGAAGGACACTCTTCGGAGCAAGGGCTCCCAAGGGCCAGGAGATGAACGACCACTACTACGGAGCGATCCGCACACGTGTGGCCGAGTACATGAAGGATCTGGACAAGGAGCTTTGGAAGCTCGGAGTCAGCGCCAAGACAAGACACAACGAGGCCGCTCCGTGCCAGCACGAGCTTGCCCCGGTCTTTGCCACCACAAACGTGGCCGTAGACCACAACCAGATCACCATGGAGACGATGAAGAAGGTCGCCGAGCGCCACGGTTTCGCATGCCTGCTTCACGAAAAGCCGTTCAAGGGCATCAACGGAAGCGGAAAGCACAACAACTGGTCCATCTCCACAGACACCGGAATGAACCTGCTCGAGCCGGGAAAGAATCCCAAGGACAACGCGCAGTTCCTGCTCTTCCTGGTTGCCGTCATCAAGGCAGTCGATGATTATCAGGATCTGATCAGATGCTCGTCGGCCAGCGCCGGAAACGACAACAGGTTGGGCGGCCACGAGGCTCCTCCTGCAATCATCTCGATCTTCCTCGGTGACGAGCTTACCGAGATCATGGAGTCCATCGCCGCCGGAAAGGCCGCCAAGGGCGCGTCCAAGACAAAGATGGAGCTCGGTGTCCACGTCCTTCCTGACATCTCCAAGGACACGACCGACAGAAACAGGACATCCCCGTTCGCATTCACCGGAAACAAGTTCGAGTTCAGGATGCTGGGATCCTCGTTCTCCGTCTCGGGACCGAACATTGTCCTGAACACGATAGTCGCCAAGGTCCTCAAGGGCTTCTACGAGAAGCTCAAGGGTGCGAAGGTCTTCGAAGAGGCCGTGGCCGACTTGATAAGGGATACTTACAATGAGCACAGCAGGATAGTCTTCAACGGAAACAACTATTCCGCCGAATGGGTCGAGGAGGCAAAGAGAAGAGGTCTTCTGAACCTCAAGTCCACTCCCGAGGCTCTGGATGCGTTCGTTGCACAGAAGAACATAGACCTGTTCTCCGAGTTCGGTGTTTTCAGTCCCACGGAGATGCATTCCAGATATGAGATCCTGAACGAGGTCTACAGCAAGACCGTCCATATCGAGGCAGTCACTTTGCACGATATGATGGTCCAACAGATCATTCCTGCCGCAAGTTCATATGCATCATTCCTTGCTCAGGCCATCAATTCCAAGAAGGCTGCCGTTCCGGCCCTGCAGTGCAGGTCTGAGATCTCTACCCTTGAGAGGGTCAGCGAGCTTACCGATGTGCTGTCCGAGAAGGTCGCCCTGCTGCAGTCCCTGATCGACAAGAGCGCAATGCATTCGGGTGCAGAACTGTCGCATTTCGTACGTGCATGCATAGTTCCTGCAATGGAGGATGTGAGGTCTGTCTCCGATGAGCTCGAGCTTCTTGTCGGTAAGGATTACTGGCCGGTTCCGACCTATGCGGACATTCTCTTCTACGTATGATGTGAAAACGAATCAGTCGTAGAAAACAGCCTTGATGCTTTCGTAGTGGAGGAACTTGCCTTCCTCCGCTATTTTTTTTATTTCGTCCAGAGAGGCAAGACGTCCGTCTATGTCCTCGTCCTTCTGAAGGCGGATGTCGGACGGCCTGATGTCCATGTCGAAACGGTAGATGTCAACGATGTAGTTCTGGCCAGGCTGCTCGCGGTGGTAGCAGAACCTGTAGCCGCCGTTTGCCTTTGAGACATCGATTCCGGTTTCCTCCAGAACCTCGCGGCACACGGCCTCAAGTGAGGTCTCGCCGGCCTTGACTCCGCCTCCGGGGACCTCCCACCAGCCGGGAGCCCAGGCTTTGTCCATGGCTCTTCTTGTGATGAGGAACCGGTTGTCAGGGGTCCTGATGACACCCAGTACGGAGAGATAGTAGTCCCCGTCGGCCATCGTCCAGTCGTTTCTGGCCATGGTCCTTCCCGTTCTGTTCTTGTGGATGTCGTAGATGTCCCAGCGTTCCATAGCCATTAAGTTACTGAAACAGGCAGTCCGTGTAAAGTGCGGAAAATGGGTGACAGCCCGATGCAAATGTACTACCATGCCAAATCAGGGAGCATAGGTTTTGAAGCGTTACAGAATCGGTGAGATTGCAAGGCTGTCCGGCCTGACTCTGAGGACCATTAGATACTACGGCGAACTCGGCCTTCTGCCTGAAGCACGTACAGGCGGCGGCCAGCGCTACTATTCTGACCAGGACCTTGTGTATCTCAAACGCATCATCGAGCTCAAGGGACTCGGATTCTCTTTGGAGGAGATTGCCCGGATCATCCGTCTGAAAGACGAGGACCACAGCGGCAACAAGAGGCGCACCGAGCTCCTGACCCAGTACCGTAGCAAGCTGTCTCAGGATCTTGAGAGGATGAACGTCCTTCAGGGACACATCGACGAGCTCAAGTGGCACATCGACCAGCTTGAGAGCGCCGAGGACGGATTCACCGAATGCCCCGGCGCGGCATGCGCAGGCTGCGAGCACAAGACCCGCTGTGTTTTCTTCAGTTCTGACTTGAGTAGGTCCTGATCGCGCTTTCCACAATATCGACCATCTCGGCAACCGCTGTGTCTATGTCCTTTCCGTTCAGCACGTCCACGATGTTGGCCTGGAAGGAGTAGTAGACCGAGTATGCGGACGGGACCCATACGTTTGCGAGACCTGCATCCGAATTGAGAAGCGAGTCGATCGCGACCCTGTAAAGAGGATTCTTCTCGAGGAAGGCTTTGTACGAGGCCGTGTCATATGCCTTTGTGTTCACGGGAACGTAACCTGTGGCTTCGGACCAGATCGACTGGACTTCAGGCGAGACCAGATATTCAAGGACTGTCCTGACAGCTTCCGAATCCGTGAACGAGAACAGAGCACCGCCGGATATGACCGTTCCTCCGGTTGCACCCTCATCGACCATGGGAACCTTTGCAACTCCGACCTCGAAGTCTCCGGAGACGGAATTGATGACCGTTGCAAGGTTGCTTGAGGAGGCTAGCATGGCCGCTGTCCTTCCGCTTGTGAATTCCGCAGTCACGCCTGACGAGATGGGATTGTAGGCTCCCGTGTCGTAGACAGCCTTCCATTTCTCAAGGAAGGCCTTGTATGTCCCTTCCTTTCCGAACAGGACCTCGGTTGCGGCCCCGTCATGGCCGTTTCTGTTGTTGAGCATGTAGCTCAGTCCGTGCTGTGCGCCGATGAAGGTGCTCAGCTCGAACGTGGCCGGAACGCCTGAAAAGCCGGTGCGTTCCTTGGATGCGGACTTTGCAACCACCTTTGCCATGTCGTCCAATGTCCTTGGCGGAACAAGGCTGAGAGAGTCGTAAACGCTCTTGTTGTAGTAGTAAAGCAGGGCAGATGCATTGAATGGCAGGGCAAGAAGTCCGTTTTCGGATGTATAGGATGAGATTGCGCAGGCAAGGATGTCGGAGGTGTCAATGCCCAGTCTGTCCACTGTGACAAGGTACTGGCTGTGGTTCATGTCAGTTGCCGCAGTTGCGTCCATCATGGCGATGTCAGGAAGCGAGTCCGTTCCTGTTGCGGCGTTGACCTTTGTCAGGACATCGTTGGCCTTGCCCTGGTAGATGGCCTCGAACTCTATGTTCTTTTCCTTTCCGATTGTCGAGTTGAAGGTCTGTGCTATCTCCTCGAACGCCGTGGCGTTGGAACCCTGTGCCGAATGCCATACGGTGACCACGGTCTTTCCCGTGCTCTCGGCCTTGCCGGCTGCAAACAGAGAAGTTGCCATCAGAATCACGATTGCGACTGCAAGCAGTTTCTTTCCCATATCCTTACCTCCTGATCAGAGCGTTTTCTATTCGTTTTTTTGTGAATGCCAGCACCAGCATGAATGGGGCTGTCATCAGAACAAGGGCCGCCATCTGGGCACCGGTCTCGCCGGATTCGGCAAAGCCCATCATGGTGACACCTGTTTGTACTGTTCTTGTCGCCATCCTGTTGGTCACCAGAAGAGGCCATAGGTAGCTGTTGAATGTCGTTATCAATGTCTGGATCGCAACCGTCATGATCGCAGGCCCCGACAGCGGAACCAGAACTGAGAATACGTATCTCATATCCGATGCTCCGTCTATGCGCGATGCATCGTAATAGCTTCTGTCCTGCGCAAGGAAGGATCCCATGACCAGGACAAGCTGTGCTGCCGAGAAAAGGCTGGTGCAGATTATTCCGGTCCATGTGTCCAGAAGTCCCAGCGCGGCCACCGTCCTGTAGTTCTGATAGAGGATGGCCTCCTGCGGTACGAACAGGGTCAGAACCAGGGCTCCCATTATCAGTTTCCTTCCTCTGAAGTGAAGATGTGTGAGCGCAAAGGCTGCGAATATGGTGACCAGGGTCCTTATCATGGCCGCCAGGACTGATGTTCCCACGGAGTTGAATATGTAGGTTGCAAAGTACCTATGGCTCAGGACCCTGGCATAGTTGGCAAAGACGGCCTTAGCGGGAAGCAGCCGGACCTTGTTGAAGTCCCGCGCCGAGAAGAGCGAGGATGAGAACATATAGAAAATGGGAAAGGCCACCACGACGGCCAGAGCCAGAAGTATGATCTTTCGGAGGATGAACTTGATCTGGTCCTTGCGGGTCCTTATCATCTGTCCCTCCTCTTTGCCCCCATGATTGCAAAGGCAATGGCCGCTAATGTCATAACAATGGCCGTAAGCGAGTTCTGCACGGCACGGTTCCCGCTTCTGAAGGCCTCGACATAGTAGTAGAACATGATGGTCTCGGTGGACCTGTACGGGCCGCCTTCCGTGAGGATGATTATCGGGGCCGATATGAGGATGGCGTCCTTGACGGCGAGAAACAGCGTGGCCAGGAAGGTTTCCCTGATCTGGGGGAGCTCTATCTGGAAGAACAGCCTCCAGCCGCCGGCCCCGTCCATGCGCGCCGCCTCGATGACGTTGCGGTCGATTGTCCTGAAGGCGCACATGAGGAGGATGTAGTCGATTCCGAAATCAAGGAAGACTCCGAGGATCACAAGGGTGGCCATCGCTCCGCCTGAGGTCGTGATCCACCCGAGGTCCGTTCCGAATATTCTGTTGATGACCGAGGCGCTTCCTCTGAACATCTCCCTGAACAGGAGGGAGTAGGCGGAAAGCGAGACAGCTACCGGTACGAAGAAGATGTATTCGGGGATGAACGACAGTCTGCTCTTGCGTCTTGTCAGCGATGCTGCAAGGAGGGTCAGGAACGTGTTAAGGGGAACGAAGAATAGTGCGAACCTCAGCGTGTTTCCCACACTGTTGGTGAAGGCCTTGTCTGAAAACAGCGTCCTGTAGTTGGAAAGCCCTGCAAAGCCCAGGACATCGCCCGAATGGGAGACTGTGAAAAACGACTGGATGAAGCCCCTGATTGCCGGAAACCAGCAGAAAAGCCCTGCAAGAAGCATTGCCGGGGCCAGATAGAGATAAGCTCTGTTGTCGTTTCTCTTTGTCTTCACGTCAGGTAATCTATACCAACTGATGAATTCAATCAAGAGCAAAAGCAGACATAATTCTTTATTTTGAAATAAAATAAATTACATTGCAAAAGCTAACGTTAGATTTTATAACGTCACAGATAAGAGTGCAATTTCTTTTGATTCACACAATTGCACCGAAACCTATTTACTTTAATGCGCTAAAGTGATAATGTGATGGAACAAATAACAAATGGAGTGTTTCATGGACAAGATAGATCCGAACATGGCCGGACAGTTCTACAAGGCGGTTCTCTCCCTCAGGACAGAGGAGGAGTGCCGTTCGTTCTTCGAGGACGTGTGCACCATCAAGGAATTCCAGGACCTGACCCAAAGACTGCAGGTAGCCTTCCTGCTCGACGAGGGCAAGAACTATCAGGAGATATCCAAGCAGACCAGCGTATCGTCTGCCACCATCTCCAGGGTCAACAGATGCCTGGTCTACGGTGACGGAGGCTACAGAACCGTTATCGGAAGGGTCAAAGGTGGTAAGAATGGCTGAGAAATACAATCTGAAAGGCGAGGAGAAGATTCTTTTCCGTCTCAGGTCGCTTTACTCGTCATTCGGTTACAGAACCTACAAGATGAGCCGTTTCGAGGAATATGACCTCTATGCCCGCAACAAGGATTTTCTGGTTTCGACCAACATAATCACATTCAACGACACCGACGGAAATCTCATGGCCCTCAAGCCGGACGTGACGCTTTCCATTGTCAGAAGCGTCAGGGAGCAGCCGGGCTCGGTCTCCCGCATCTGCTACGGCGAGAACGTCTACAGGGTCTCGAGCAGCTCTGGAACCTTCCGCGAGATAATGCAGGCAGGACTCGAGTGCATAGGCGACGTGGGGCTTCTGGAGCTCTGCGAGGTGGCGACTCTTGCCCAGAAGAGCCTGAAGGCCATCCCCGGACAGTCCATCCTGACCGTTTCCCACCTGGGAATTGTCGAAAGCCTCCTTGAGCGCATCCCCGAAAGCCTTAGGGCCGAGGCCGTCACCGATCTGGCTTCCAGGAATGTATCCACACTCGAGAGCCTCTGCGCCGCCAATCCGGATTATTCCGAGGCTCTGTCGAGAATCGCCGCTCTGGCAATGATAGGAGGAACCACACAGGAGGTCCTCTCCAAACTCGAGGCCATGGATGTGGACAAAAAGAGCCTTTCCGAGCTCAGGGCCATTGTTGATGTGCTCGGGCCTAAGGGTGTGAGGATCGATTTCTCCATCCTGGACGGAATGAAGTACTACAACGGAATCGTTTTCCGCGGCTATGTGCAGGGTGTTCCCGTTCCGGTCATCTCCGGCGGACAGTACGACAAGCTGATGAAGCGCATGAAGAAGAACTGCAAGGCAATCGGCTTTGCCGTGTACCTGGATTCCCTCGAGCGCCTTGTGCAGGAAGTCGCCGACCTGGATGTGGACGTGGTTGTCAAATACTCGGACAAGGATGACATGGGCAAGGTTCTTGCAACGGCCCAGAGGCTCAGGGACGGCGGAAAGACCGTCGTTGCCCTGAAGAACGTGCCGGATTCGCTCAGGTACGGACAGCTTGTAGAAGCGGGAGGTGAGGACAATGCTTAACATCGCACTTCCCAAGGGAAGACTCGGAGAGAAGGTCTATGCAATGTTCGCCGCTTCCGGTTTCGAATGCCCGGAGGTCCTCGGCGATTCCAGAAAGCTGGTGTTCGAGAACCAGGAAACCGGTGTCAGGTATTTCTGGGTGAAGCCGAGCGATGTCTCCGTCTATGTGGAGCGCGGAGCTGCGGACATCGGCGTGGCCGGAAAGGACATAATCGACGAGTACATGCCCGATGTGTACGAGGTCCTGGACCTGAAGACCGGCAACTGCCGCATGTGCGTGGCCGCAAAGAAGGGCTTCAGAAGCAATGCGGACGTGACGCTCAGGGTGGCGACCAAGTTCTCCAACATAGCAAGACGCTACTACGCATCTCTCGGAAGGGAGATCGACATAATCCATCTGAACGGTTCCATCGAGCTGGCTCCGGTTCTGGGCATGTCCGATGTGATTGTGGATATCGTGGAGACGGGAAAGACACTGAAGGAGAACGGACTTGAAGTCACCGAGACAATCATGCCCATCTCCGCAAGACTGATAGCGAACAAGGCATCGTTCGAGTTCAAGCGCGACGATGTCCTGAGGGTGATAAAAGGGTTGAGACGACAGGTGGAGGCTCAGAAATGATAAAGGTAATGGAATACGGGAAGGTCCCGGAGAATCGCATTTTCGAACGTTCGACATCATC
>CADBOI010000127.1 GCA_902796335.1 uncultured Spirochaetales bacterium | reverse complement strand
TTCTTGGCCATGTCTCCTGTGAGAAGCCATTCGCCTTTGAGGATCTCCTCTGTGGCCTCCGGGTTCTTGTAGTAGCAGTCCATTACTCCGGGGCCCTTGACCGCAAGCTCTCCAACTTCCTCGCCCTTGACCTCGGTCTTTCCGTCTTCCTTGACGATCTTGGTCTCCCAGAGATAGCCAGGGATTCCGATGGCGCCGACTTTCTCCACATTCTCAACTCCGAGGTGCACGCAGCCCGGTCCGATGGACTCGGAAAGGCCGTAGTTCGTGTCGTACTGGTGGTGCGGGAAGACCTTGAGCCATCTCTTGATCAGACTTGGCGGAACCGGCTGAGCGCCGACGTGCATCAGGCGCCACTGGCTGAGAAGGTAGTCGTCCAGGCGGATTCTTCCGCTGTCGATGGCGTCCAGGATGTCCTGTACCCATGGTACGAGCAGCCAGACGATGGTGCATTTCTCCTCGGTCACTGTCCTGAGAATCCACTCGGGCTTGATGCCCCTGAGGATGACGGCCTTGCCGCCTGTCATCAGGCTGCCGAACCAGTGCATCTTGGCTCCGGTGTGATAGAGCGGGGGAATGCACAGAAAGACATCGTCCTTGGTCTGGCCGTGGTGGTTCTGCTCTGTGAGACAGGAGCTGTACAGGGCTCTGTGCTTGTGCAGAATGGCCTTGGGGAAGCCCGTTGTTCCGCTTGAGAAGTAGATAGCCGCATAGTCGTCCTGGTCCAGGGCGATCGGCGGTGCCTCTATGGATGTGAATGCCATGACCTTCAGACAGTTCTCGGTGTAGGACGGGCCGTTCTTTCCGACAAAGAACATCGTTTTCACATTGGGGATGTCGTTTGCAATGGCATCCATACGGGCAGTGAACTCCGGTCCGAAGACAAGAATCTCGACATCCGCAAGATCCAGACAGTATTTGATCTCATCACTTGAATATCTGTAGTTCATGGGGACGACGATGCATCCGGCCTTGAGGACTCCAAAATAGATTGGCAGATATTCAAGGCAGTTCATCATAAGGATTCCGACCTTTGTCCCGCGCGGGACCTCACGGCTCAGAAGAAGGTTCGCGAACCTGTTCGCCATGTGGTCGAATGCTCTCCACGACATCTCCCTTCTGTAGGGCGAGTCCGTCGCGCTCTCGATAAGGCTGGCCTCTCTCCAGGTCACTGCCTGGTCTCTGGTCTCCGACGGGCTTACGACAACCAGTGCCGTGTCCGATCCGTACAGTCTGGAGTTCCTCTCAAGGAAATCGGTGATAACCATAGCTTCCTCCCAAAACAAAGCCCGAATCCGGGCTATGACCATTTACTCATTAAATATAGATAAGGTCAACATAGTGGAGACAAGAATTGTAATAAATTACAACAGAATGTTATTATAATAACATATAGGGATGGTTTCAGAAACGTATGCTTTGACTTGGCCGGAAAAATCCTGGGAAACAAAAGGGGTTGCCATTTTGATTACGGCAACCCCTGATATTCAATCGGTTATTCCAACGTTTACAGCTTGATGTTCGTATTATCGAGTATCTTGCTCACCACATCGGAGAAGGAAGGCTCTCTGTACTCTACGACCACGTTGGGTTCATCATCCATGATGAAGTTATATGAACGTACAGGAATCCTGATCAGTACCCAGACTCCACCATTTGCATCTTCCCAGTACTCGACGATTTCACGCTCATATACATACGCTTCGCTTGAATGGTCGATGGAATAGAGCTCCTGCTTGAAATCCACTTCAAGATAATCAGTTGAGATATATGTCCCGGTCCATGTCCCGAGGGCGGCGACGGCTTCCTTGACGGCCAGCTTCATGGAATCATAGAAGTTGTTCGCAACGCCATAGCCTTTCTCGTAATGGTATTCTCCGTCGGAAGGAACCTTGACAACCCAGGAAGGTCTCGGGATGTTGTCCTTCCCGAACACCTCGGCCTGAAGCTGCATTTCCGTCACCGCACCGACAGGGTTGTCGATCCACTCGAAGATGGCATAGAGCTTCAGATCTCCGGTGGATCCTTTGCTGATTGTGAATGAATCGTGCAGTGTCAGTGTCTTGTCTCCTGAAACAACCCATCCGAGGAACTTGTAGTTGTATTTGAATGGAGCTGCCAGGGTGAAAGTTTCCGTATCTACGGTGTAAACGGTAGGATTAGAAACGTCATAAAGGTAGTAGCCGCCGTTCATGACATATTCGATGCTGTAATTGATCGGTTCCCAAACTGCTTCAAGAAGGAGATTCCTGTGACCCTTTGTGTTGACTGTATATTCCAGAACGGGTTCCGAGACCGATGTTTCGTTGATTTCTCTCCATCCGATGAAAACATACCCTTCACGTACAGGGTTGTTCAGAACGAACGGGTCATCCGTGACCACGTAGGTGTAAGGGTTTTTCTCAATGTAGCTGCCGCCGTTCAGTCTGCAGGAGATGTAGTAGGTCATCGGTTTGAAATCCCACACAGCTACGATTTTCTTGTCTCCTGTACTTCCCTGATAGATGGTGAAATCCTTTGTTGCGGTTTTCGGATCGTCTCCCTCATAGATCCAACCGACAAAAATGTAGTCATCGCTGCCCTGTGCAGGAATCAGCTCGATGTTGGGAGTCTCGATGGTATAGCTGACGGGGTTGGTCTGCTTTTCTGCCGGTTCTTCTGCTTTGGGCAGATCGAACTGCTC
>CADBOI010000126.1 GCA_902796335.1 uncultured Spirochaetales bacterium | reverse complement strand
GATGCTGCCGAAAAGCTGTGTTATGGTCGAATTCTGGCGGATCATCCCGTTTTTCAGACAGAACTTCAGGCTGCCGTCTCTGCTTCTGACAGAGAAGCCGTCGTCCGTGTGCTCCGTTCTGATTCCTGTGATGACATGCAGTTTTCCGTTGCATGAGACGGCGCAGGATTTCTCGTCCACCATGCTCAGACCCGCTGTTCCCTTGTTGAAGATCGCCTTGAACATCGGCTGCGTGGCGAACCTTCCGCGGCCCATGTCGAAAACGGCATGTACGTCCGCAGGGACAATTTCAACGGTCCGGTCTCCCCTGCGTAGGATGCCGCGGACGGGGATGGGTGCCGAGATCTCGTTCAGAAGGAACGATCTTCCGCTCTTGCTGAGAGTCGTCACGGATACGAATGTCTCGCTGTCCGGAGCCTGTCTGAGGATGAACCTCGCATCGATTCCCTTTCCAAGACTCTGGATGTCGAAGTCCGGTACGTCCATCAGAAGGTTCCTGATGTTGTCGCGACGGATGAACGATGTCCTCATCTCGGGGCAGGAGTAGTTGATCTCGTAATCGATGTCGGATGACTGGGGAAGCTGTGTCCTGCTGCTTGCCTTCTTCTTTCTGATGCAGTCGTAGATTTTTCTGTTCTCCAGATCGACATACACGATGGAGTAGATTGTTCTGGTTCCGATTCTGCTGGCGCTGGAGATAACCAGCCATTTTCCGTTGTCATCGGAGATGATGAATCGGTCCCAGTCCTTGATCAGCACATGGGGAAGGCTGACCAGATTCCTGTCCAGATGCCAGAGCGGACGGCGTGCCCAGCCTTCCTGGATTACGCATCCGAGGGAATCAAGCAGTTCCTGAGGTGTATCTATCTCTTTTCTGTTCTTTCCGGCTGCCATTTCAGCTTTCCATTATAAAATAAAAGCCGGAGTTGCCTCCGGCTTGATTGCTTTGTTTTCTATCACGTCGAAGACGAGAACAGTGTTGCAAAGAACTGGTTGTAGAAGTTGTCAACGTGCTTGTCGCTTGAGATGACCGAGTAGACTCTGTCCTGTGCCGGCTGCTGCATTGCATAGTAGTTGTAGAGCAGTGATGTTGCATAGGATGTCTCGTCATTCTCTTTGTTGATTCCAGTGACCTTTGCGATGATGTATGTGTTCTCAGAGTTCTGGACAGGCATTGCTGCTGTGACGTGTCCTTCGTCTGAAACGAAGAGCTCGCGGTCAACGGTCTCGTCGTTGGCTGCTGTTGCAAGGTATCCGGCTGCATCGTAGTAGTTGATTCCTGCAAGATACTGGCTTCCGGCGATGTTGTTGTTGGAACTCTTGATCGGGATGATTGTAGCATTGACTGCCTTTGCTGCACCCTCGAAATCGCTCTGGGCCATCTCTGAGGCACGGGCAACTGCTGCATCGACATAAGGAGTGATGTCATCGACCTTGTTCTGGTTGATGTAGAACTTGACGACTGTGAGAGTCTCGGCATCCGAGAGATCTGCCTCCGCGACTGCCTCGTCAAGTCTGTAGATCACGAATCCGTTGGTGCCCTGGATCGGATTGGTGTATGAGCCGACCTCAAGTGAGGTGACCTTGTCGATGTCAGCCTGGTCTGTCATGTTGGACATGATGGAGAAGAGCTGCAGGCTTCCGACTTTTCCGTTGTCCTCTTTGTAGGAGTCCTCGGAGTAGGTGGCTACGACATCGTCCCAGGCAGTTCCTGCGACAAGGGCATCATAGGCGGCCTTGATCTTTTCCTCTGAGGCTGCGCTGATGACTGAAATGCCGGCCTTTGAGAAAAGCTGCGGGTTCTGCTCTGCGTATGCCTTTGCAAGATCATCCGGATATGCGTTGTAGTTGATCACGAAGTAATCGAATGTCCTTGTGTCCCTTGCAAGCTGGACAACGAAATCCATTTCCTTCCCGGAGATGATTGTTGACTGCAGGTCTGCAAGAACCACGCTGTACGGATAGTAGTTTGTGTAGAAGTTGTTGATCTGCGTCTTCTGAGCATCTGAAGATGCATCGAAGACCTCTTCGCTGAAGTTGCCGTCTGCATCGTTGTAGACGCCGGTCTTGAGAATCAGCTGGTCGACGAGTTTCTGCGGAGCGACAATTCCTGCATCCTGAGCTTCCTTATCCAGTGCCTGGAAGACAACCTGTGCCTGATAGGCATTGTAGTAGCTTGAGAGCATGGTATTGTAGTCACCTGAAAGGTATGCGTTCTGCAGGTTGGAGTCGTTCATCAACGTGTTGTAGAAGACGTTGTTGTTCTCGATTCTGACATCCTTTCCATCATATGAACCCCAGGCGCTTGCCTTCTCGGCCTTGTCCTGTGAGATCAGTACGACAACGTAGTAGACTCCTCCGACCATCAGAAGTGCCAGAGCGACGATAATGATGATTGTAATGAGCTTCTTGAAGGACATCGGCTCCTTCTTTTCTTTCTTCTTGGATTCCACAACCTTCAGCTTTGCATCTTTGTTTTCTGCTGAAGGGACATTCTTATCTGCCATGGAAGACCTCTCGATAAAAAATTATTCGCCCGAATCCGGACGCACCTAGTTAAAATACCATTATATGCAAACTGTTGTCAATGTGACATCTTGTCAGTGTTGTTGACAACGAACATCAAAAACCATATAGTGAACGAGTTCAATCCGGGTAGTAGCGCAGGGGCTAGCGCACTTGGTTCGGGACCAAGGGGTCGGTGGTTCAAATCCACTCTGCCCGAAACGCGAG
>CADBOI010000125.1 GCA_902796335.1 uncultured Spirochaetales bacterium | reverse complement strand
TTCTCGCGGTAGATGATGCGGCCCTTTGAGAGGTCATACGGAGACATCTCGATCTTGACCGTGTCGCCGGGGACGATTTTGATGTGGTTCTGGCGCATTCTGCCTGACATGTGTGCAAGTATCATGTGCTTGTTCTTGAGTTCCACACGGAACATAACATTAGGCAGAGCTTCCTTGACCAGTCCCTCGACTTCAATAGCTTCTTCTTTAGCCATCATTCCTCCATTTAGTGCAAACAATTAGTGCAATCTGCGAGCGCCTTTTACGTTAACGCATAACAATTTGAGTTGTCAATATAGTTTGACCTAGACTGCATATAAGTAGTATCATTGCCATGTCAATTACGGAGGTCCTACTATGGCACGTGGAGAAATCAAGAAAGAAAGCAAGGGCAGAAAGTCCGAGAAGAACATCAAAGAGAAGCCGGCACAGCAGCCTGCCTATGTCGCAGCGGAGGTCATCTCACGCAAAAAGGACAAGGACAGATAAGTCCCTTGAAACCACATGAGAATAGACTGAAAGAGAAGGCCGTTGAACGGCTTTTTCTTTAAGTTCTGGATAAGGATTGGAGAATGGAAAAGAACTCAGTACTCGGAAAATACCTGAACACACACAAAGATGACCTGAACGAGACGATGGTCGCATATGTTGCCCAGCTTGAAGCGATTTCAAAGGTCAGTTCCCTTGTCGCTTCCAGAATAGTAGGGGAACTTCGCAACCAGAGAAGCCATCTGAAGCTGATTGCCAGCGAGAACTACAGCAGCCCTGCCTGCCATCTTGCCATGGGCAACCTTCTGACTGACAAATACTCGGAAGGCTTTCCGTACCACCGCTACTATGCAGGGTGCGAGAACGTCGACGCCATCGAGGATTATGCGTGCAAGCTTGCCTGCGAGCTGTTCGGAGCAGAGCATGCCTACGTTCAGCCACACAGCGGAGCCGATGCGAACCTGTGTGCTTATTGGGCTATCCTGAATACACTGGTGCAGGTTCCGTCCCTTGAGGAGATGGGCGTCACCAATCCGAGCAAACTGACAAAGGAACAGTGGAACATCATCAAGGAGAAGACGGGCAACCAGAGGCTCCTGGGTCTGGACTACTACAGCGGCGGTCACATCACCCACGGCTACAGGATGAACATCTCCGGCCATATGTTCGACACCTATTCATATTCCGTCTCCCCGACGACAGGTCTTCTGGATTATGACGATATCCTCAGAAAGGCCATGGACGTCAAACCGCTGATTCTCCTCACCGGATACAGCGCATACCCGAGGAAGATCAACTTCAGGAAGATGCGTGAGATTGCAGACAAGTGCGGTGCCGTCCTCATGGTGGACATGGCGCATTTCGCAGGTCTTGTGGCAGGAAAGGTGTTCGACGGCGATTACAACCCCGTCAAGTGGGCTGATGTGGTTACCACAACCACACACAAGACACTCCGCGGACCGCGTGGTGGAATGATCCTTTGCAAGGAGCGTTTCGCCGATTCCGTTGACCAGGGATGCCCGCTTGTTATCGGCGGACCGCTTCCACACGTCATGGCAGCAAAGGCAATAGCCCTGAAAGAGGCTTCGACTCCCGAATTCGCAGCCTATGCAAAGCGCATTGAAGAGAATGCAAAGGCCCTTGCAAAGGCATTCATGGATGACGGTATGGTCCTCCAGACAGGCGGAACGGACAACCATATGATGCTTCTGGACGTCACAGGTTTCGGCCTGAACGGACGTCAGGCGGAAGGTCTGATGATTTCCTGCGGAATCACGCTTAACCGCAACGCGCTTCCGTTTGACAAGAACGGACCGTGGTATTCAAGCGGACTGAGAATCGGAACCCCGGCCGTCACGACACTCGGAATGGGTCCCGAGGAGATGAAGGAGATAGCAGCCATCATCTCGTTCATCCTCAAGAACGCAAAACCGGCGATCATCACCAAGGGCGAGAAGGCCGGACAGCAGAACAAGAGCAAGGCAGAGGTCCCCGAGGAGGTCAGGACCCAGGCCAAGGAAAGGGTCAACAAGCTTCTTTCCCGCCACGTGCTCTATCCGCAGCTTGACCTTGCGTTCCTGGAAGAGAATTTCAGCATTCAGTGATAATTGGAGGTGGTATGGGCAGCATTCTTATCAAGAACGGTGTTCTGACTGACGATGTTTCTGCCAGAAAGGCGGATCTTCTCATCGAAAACGGGCTAATTTCAAAAATCGGAGAGAACATTGAGTCCAAGGATGCAAATGTCATCGACGCATCCGGCATGCTGGTCATGCCGGGAATTATCGATGCCCATACCCATTACCATCTTGTAAGCAGAGGAACCGTCACATGCGACGGATTCCATGCAGGCTCACGTCTTGCCGCTTTCGGCGGCGTGACCACCGTTGTTGATTTCGCCGACCACAACAAGGGTCAGGACCTGATTCAGAGCCTTGAATACAGGCAGGCGGAAATGGCTCCGATGGCTATTGACTACACGCTTCATCAGGGAGTCTACGGCCACGGCTACAACAGCACCATCGGAAAGCAGCTCGAGGTCCTCAAGTCCAAGGGTGTGAAGACTCTGAAGATCTTCACCACCTACAGGAACACTGGCTATCTGATCGAGAAGAGGGAAGACCTTCTGGACCTGTTCCAGAATGCAAAGAGGGTGGGCATGCTTGTCTGCGCCCATTGTGAGTTCAACCCAATGATCGAGGAGATATCCGAAAACTGGAAGGGTGACTTCTCTCCGGCATCCCATGCCAAACTCAGACCTGCGGAGGCAGAGGGCAAGGCAATCGAGCTGTTCGGCTCCATCGCCCTCGAGGCTGACTGCCCGCTCTACGTCGTGCACTGCTCGTCTGAAAGCGGTCTGAACGCAATCAGGAAGCTGCGCGACAGGGGCCTTCAGGTCTTTGCCGAGACAACACCGCATTACATGTTCCTGGACAGGAGCAAGCTGGAAGGAAAGGACGGCTCCCTGTATGTCATGACCCCGCCGCTCAGGGACAAGAGCGACAACAACGCAATCTGTCAGGGAGTCCTTGACGGAGAGTTCCAGGTCATTGCCACAGACCACTGTGCCTTCACCAGGGAGCAGAAACTTTCAAGCAGCGACTGCAGGACAATCTTCCCGGGAATCCCCGGAACAGAGGAGCTTCTGCTTCTTTTGAATACGTTCAAGGACAGCCACCGCTCGATGACCATGTCCGATGTCGTTCGCCTTGTCAGCACGAACCCCGCAAAGATCTTCGGAATCTATCCGCAGAAGGGATCTCTTGAAATCGGAACTGATGCGGATGTGATAATCTTCGATCCTTCGAAGGACTGGGTTCTTGAGGATGACAACGTACACTCGGCATCGGCCTATACTCCCTACAGGGACTTCGAGGTCCACGGAAAGGTCATGACCACAATCCTCAGGGGCAAGGTCATCATGGACGGTGAGAACTACTATGGAGTTCCCGGAGAGGGCAGGTTCATAGAGCAGCACTGAGGTTCATACTGAGGTTTTTATGGAAGAAATTGTACATTTCGACAATGTGATGCTGGACGAGGCCACCGTCCCATATGATGTCAAGAATCTGCTGGATACAGCCAGACAGGTGATGCTTAATGCTTATGCACCGTTTTCCCACTTCAGAGTGGGAGCTGCCATCCTGACGGAAAAGGGCAATGTCTACAGGGGGTGCAATGTTGAGAACGCGTCATTGGGCGGAACGATCTGTGCCGAGCGCGGAGCCGCAATGGCCAGCGTGGCGTCGGAGGGCTACAGCCGCTTCAAGGCCATTGCCATAGCATCCGAATCAGAAGACCCGACACCTCCGTGTGCCATCTGCAGGCAGTTTCTTGCCCAATTCACAGATCCGGAAGTGCCCGTCTACCTTGTCTCCACATCAAGCGGAATTCTGAAGAAATTCACATTCGGTGTACTGATGCCGTACGCCTTCACTGATTTCTGATACTGTTCAGCCTTCCAGAGCCATCATCTTCTCGCGTCTGCGTGCGTGTCTCTCATCCTGGGAAGTCTGTGTCCCGATGTAAGCCTTGAGCATGTCGATCACGTCGTCGCTGTAGTCGATTCTTCCGCCGAATGCCAGGAAGTTGGCATCGTTGTGCTCCTTGGCCATCTGTGCGGCGAAGCAGTTCTGGGGAAGGGCGCATCTGATGCCCTTGATCTTGTTGGCGGAGATGGAGATTCCGATTCCGGTTCCGCAGCAGAGGATACCGAACTCGTAGCCGCCGCGCTTGAACTCGTCGCAGGCAAGCTTTGCCATGTCCGGATAATCGACGCTCTTGTTCTCTGCAGTTCCCAGATAATTCACCTCATAGCCTTCGCCCTTGAGGAAATCAACGATTCTTGCCGTGAGCTCCACAGCTCCATGATCGTTTGCAACTACTACCTTTGACATTGTTCTCTCCTTTTGTCAGCCGGCCGGTGCCGGTGCGATCTTTATCACGTTCGGAACGTTTCTGATGGACTTCATGACCTTCTTGTAGGCATCCTCATCATCGCATTCCATGCTGAATGTTCCCACAAGGTTTCCCATCTCGTCGTCTATCAGGCTGCCGGACACAAGATGTCCGTGCTGGTTGCGGATGGCGGCCTCAATCTCGCTGAACAGGTCCTGTGTCCTCTTGCTGGTGACGACGAACTTGCGGGTGATGCTCTCCGTCATCTCCCATTCGACCTCGATCTTGCGCTGCTCTATCTCGTTCATGTGGGAGAGGTTCGGGCAGTCCGTCCTGTGGACGATGATTCCGCGTCCTCTTGAGACATAGCCTACGATCTTGTCGCCGGGTGCCGGATTGCAGCACTGGGCAATGTGTATCATCATGTTGCGGTTCTTTCCAACCGTGATTGTATTGCTGCTCTGGCCCTTGTACTGTCTGACAATATCAGCTGAAGGAATGTCCTGTGGAAGCTGTTGCTGCTCTTTTTTCTGGGCTTCAGCGTCCTCTTCGGCTATCGCTGCCTCGATTTCCTTCTTCTTTGCGATGATGTTCTTGTCAATCAGCAGGTTCTCGTCATACTTGTTCAGCCAGGATCTGATCTTACGTCTTGCACTGGTGGTGTGGGCATATTTCAGCCATGTGATTCTTGGCCTTGCGTTCTTCTGAGTGACAATCTCAATGACCTGTGTGTTCTGAAGCGGCTGTCCCAGAGGGATGATGTTGCCGTTGGCCTTTGCGCTGACCGTGTGGTTTCCGACCTCGGTATGGATCATGTAGGCAAAGTCCAGTGCAGTCGATCCTATGGGAAGCTCGACAGCCTGTCCCTTGGGTGTGAACACGTAGATGGTGTCCTTGAGAAGCTCGCCCTTTATCTCGTCCATGAAGGATTCGCTCTGCTCGATTTCGGTGTTCCAGCTCTTGAGCTTGGATGCGATTCTGGAAAGCTGTTGGCTGTCCATGTTGACCCAGCTCTGGCTGCTTGCCTCGGATCCGCTTTCGGCTTTGTAGACCCAGTGGGATGCGACACCGTATTCGGCGATCTTGTCCATCTCGTAGGTGCGGATTTGGACTTCAAGGATGACTCCGTTCATGCCCATGATAGTTGTGTGGAGGCTCTGGTAGTTGTTGGCCTTTGGCATGGCGATGTAGTCCTTGAACCTGCCTTCCATTGGAGGCCAGAGGTGATGGATTATTCCCACCAGCGTGTAGCACTCGGTGACCGTGTTGCAGATGACCCTGACTCCGAGGATGTCGAAAATCTCATCCAGTTCCTTGCGGCGCTTCTTCATCTTCATGTAGATGGAGTAGGTGTGCTTCTCACGTGAGGATATCTTGATGTTCTTGATTCCGTTCTCGATGCAGGCGTTGGCGATCTTGCGCTTGATGGTGTCCAGGTATTTGGAGAACTCGCCGCGCTTGGATGCCAGGTAGTCCTGGATGTACTGGTATGTGTCGGGCTTCAGGGCCTTGAGGCTCAGGTCCTCCAGCTCCGCCTTCATCCATGAGATACCGAGCCTGTCAGCCAGAGGGGCGTAGATATCGAGACATGCGCTTGCGATCTCCTTGGCACGGACGGGGTCCATGAACTCGAGAGTCCTCATGTTGTGGAGTTTGTCGGCCAGTTTGATGATGATGACCGGCATGTTCTTGCTCATGGCGATGAACATCTTGCGGATGGTCTCGGCCTCGGCGACGCTTCTGGACTGGCTCTTGATGGCGGCGATCTTGGTAACACCTTGGACAAGCTCGCAGACGTTCTTTCCGAACGCTTTCTCCACATCCTCTGCCGTGGCTGAGGTGTCCTCGATGACATCGTGAAGGAGTCCTGCGCAGACTGTGTCAGCATCCATGTTCAGCTGCAGCGCCAACGTCTCGGCGACAGCAAG
>CADBOI010000124.1 GCA_902796335.1 uncultured Spirochaetales bacterium | reverse complement strand
GAAAGTACCTTGCCCCGGCAAGAGAGGCTCTCAAGAAGATGTACATGCACAAGAACATTGACGTTCTCGGCTCAGCCGGTAAAGCATGATAAACAACAATTCATCTGCAATGGCCGCTTGAAGAAAGCGGCCTTTTTTTTTAAACTGCGGGCATCATGAGGGAACTTAACAGCAAGAACCTGAAATATGCATTCGTCTCACTTGCTCTTGCCATATTTGCAAACCAGATCGTCTATCAGGGCTCAAGAGTCATCCAGATGAACTTCCTGAAAATCTGGGACATAACCCTTCCCATAGACTACACCTTCCCTCTTGTTCCCTGGACGCTGATAATCTATTTCGGCTGCTATCTGGTCTGGTGCGTGAGCTACATAGTCATCGCGCTTCAGGAAGACAGGAAGCAGAGCGAGCTGTTCTTCTCAGGCTTGATGCTCTCCAAGCTGTTCTGTCTTGTGATTTTCCTTGCCGTTCCCACAACTTCGGACATCAGACCGGTTGTGACGGGAAACTCGTTCTTCGAGAACGGGATCAGATTCCTGTACTCCGTGGACTTCCCCGACACTCCGACCAACTTCTTCCCCTCGATCCACTGCCTGCTCAGCTGGTCGTGCTTCATAGGGGTGCGCGGCAAGAAACAGTTCCCACTCTGGTGGAGGTTCGCATCGTTCGTTCTCGCCGTCGCGGTTTTCGTGTCCACAATCACCACAAGACAGCATGTGATCCTGGATGTTTTCGGCGGAATCGTCTTCGCCGAGCTCGGCCATGCCATGGTGGCCCAATACGATGTCCTGAGCAGGACGTACACAAGGTTCAGTTCCTGGGTCATGAAACGTCTTTTCAAGTGGAATTCCATCGAAGGCTGAACTATTAATATTTGACAGCCTGAGCCCCTTAGTGCTATATTTTTCAACGCTGGGCCAATTGTTTGTCCAGTTAAACTTTATTTCAGTGTTTGAGGTGAGCTTGGCTACAAAGGAACTTAGGGTCAACAGACAGATTCGCGCGAAAGAGGTTTTCCTTATCGACGAGAATGGCGACAAGAGAGGCGTCATGAATTATTTCGACGCATTGGCAATGGCAGAGGACGCAGGCCTCGACCTGGTGGAGATATCCCCGAACGCCAATCCTCCGGTCTGCAAGATCATCGACTACGGCAAGTACAGATACGAGCAGGAGAAAAAGCTCAAGGAAGCCAAGAAGAACCAGACCATCGTCAAGATGAGGGAAATCAGGATGCAGCCCAAGATCGACACCCATGACCTTGAGGTCAAGTCCAAGGCCATCGGAGAGTTCCTTTCAGGCGGCGACAAGTGCAAGGTCACCATCCGTTTCCGCGGAAGGGAGCTTGCCCACACCGAGCTCGGCCGTGAAGTCCTCGGTCGGATACTTGAACTCCTTACTGAAAAAGAGATACTATACAACGTCGATTCCCAGCCGACCATGGAAGGAAGGAACATGTCCATGCTTCTCAGTCCGGCAAAGGGAGCGGTAAAGAAACCGGCAAAATAATCTCCGTATGGAGGTTTAAACAGCTGCTGCTGAGGGGGTTCTTGTTCCTCAGGGCGCTTATAACGAGGTACAACATGCCTAAGATGAAAACAAGAAAGTCCGCTGCAAAGCGGTACAGGGTCACCGGAACTGGCAAGGTCAGGTATAAGAAGCAGGGCCTCCGCCATATTCTCACCAAGAAGACAACAAAGCGCAAGAGAAATCTCCGCGCCGCTTGTATTCTCTCCGATGTGGAAGCAAAGAAAGTCAAAGTCATGCTTCCTTACGCTTGAGACAGGGAGGGTGTGAATTATGCCAAGAGCAGTTGACGGAACCAAACACAAGGACAGACGCAAGAAGATCATGGAGCTTGCCAAGGGTTATTACGGTCGCAGAAGCACCAATAACCGCATCGCCAAGGACGCAATCGCAAAGGCCGGTGTCTATGCCTATCGCGGAAGGAAGGAGAAGAAGAGAGATTTCAGAACACTCTGGATCGCAAGAATCTCCGCCGCAGTCAGGGCCGAGGGTCTGAGCTATTCACAGTTCATGCATGCGCTGAAGATCTCGAACATCGAGCTCAACAGAAAGGCACTCTCCAACATGGCTATTGAGGACAAGGTTGCATTCAGCGCCCTGGTCGCAACAGCTAAAAAAACACTTGAGGCTTGAGTCCAGAGAAAAAAGGATTTAACATAAGGTCAGGGGGTTCACCATGACGGTCTATGAAAACATGCTTCTGCTTGAGGAAAGAGTCAAGAAAGCCTCTGCCTATATCGACAGGTTGCGGGCCGAGAATGACAATCTCAGAAGAGAGGTAAAGCTCATAAAGAGTCATAATGAAGATCTTCAGGCTTACGTCGACAACTACAAGGATGCCGAGAAGATTGTTGCCGAGAGCATCAAGACCTCTCTTGAGCATCTCAACGAGGTCGGCCTGGACAACATTGACCTTAGTGTTCCCGATCTGGAGATCGCCGAACAGTTCTCTTCCATCGGGGGAGATGCGGTCGAGCTTCCGGATCTTACGGACTTTGATTTCGATCTGGACAATTAAAAAGCTGTCTGTACCGGACAAAACGAAGGCTGTCGCATGAAGCGGCGGCCTTTTTTGTTCTCTGACCCCAAAACCCACACAAAAAACCTCGATTATTTTGTGTGGGTTTGTTTCGGGCGCGTTAAACATCTGATAACGTTTAATCAGTATGTACCCGGAACAACTTATTTCTATCCATCTTGAAACGTACAGGTCCCTGTGCACCAACCTCGGAAAGGACAACGAAGAGACGGCCAGACTTTATTCCAAACTGAAAGAGATGGTCATCGTCGAGATCTACTTCATGAAATCCCTCCGATACCTGCTCAAGGAGGAGGACATCGGAGACTTCGTCATCTATGTGAACGACGACATACAGGGAATCATCGACAACTATGAGGGAAGCCGTGGATTCTTCATGGCCTACCTCAAGGAATCCATGGAGCGTCGTGCCCTGAGCTTTCTCGGCCAACGGATGCAGAAGGTCAACATGCGGCGGGCGTTCCTGAAGTTCGGGGATGCCGACACGCTGTGCCTCAACCAGATGACCCCGGAGGACATGCTCTGCGTCAGCGAGACCGTCTCAGAGCAGAGGGAGAACGGAAAAACCAAAATCAGCATACTCCGGTACCTTTGCGCCCAACACCCCGTCAGGAGAAAGAAGCTCTACACCTTCTTCTGCACCCTGTCCCCTTTCCTGTCGCTGAATGTGATCGAAAGGTTCTGCGAGGCAATCAACTGCGACAAGAGGCAGACCATGGCCATAACCCACAAGCTCACCAGCATCCAGCGTAAGGAGAACATGAGCAGATACAGCAGGAGCTATCAGACAAACAAGGTCGACTACCACTGGTCGAAGATCCTTGAGTACGAGGGTCATGCCATGATAGCGATGGACCCGGAAACACTCAAGGAAAAAGCGGACTATCACAGGGCCCTGCTCAGGGACTCCCTGGAAGGGATGATCCGGTCCAAGATGAACGTGAGTTACTCCGTAGTGGCCAGGATTCTGAACCTGGACCCCACAACCGTCGCCTCGTATGTAATGCAGTCGAAACATCTGCTGGAGAAGGTCATCAGCTCATCCCCTCCCCGGAGCATGCTCAGATTGATGAGGAAAGGAAACAGGATCCTGCCCAGATTCATGCCGTTCGAGGTGTTCGGCATCAAGAAATAGGTGAATTCTTTATGGAATCGGGCGATGTTGAACTGAGCGCACAAATGGATTATCCTCAAATCATGAGAATACTTCTTGCAAGTTCAAACGAACACAAAAGACACGAGATTTCACAGCTTTTCTCCCCCCATGAGATCCTCCTTCCCAAAGATCTCGGAATAGATTTCGATTGCGAGGAGAACGGCGAGACCTTCCTTGACAATGCGATGATCAAAGCCAACGCGCTTTTCGATGTTGCAAAGCACATGAACATCCCCGTCATGGCCGACGATTCAGGCCTTATCGTCCCTGCCCTTCCCAGCCTTCTGGGAGTCAGGACGGCACGTTTCGGATCCGAGGACGGCGGCCCCCTTCTCAGCGCACACGAGAAGAACCAGCTTCTTCTGAAGATGCTCAAAGACAAACCCGATTCCGAGAGGACGGCATTCTTCGTATGCGCCATCGTACTGATGATGGACAAATACACCGTCTACTGCGCCGTGGAGCATGCCGACGGACACATCCTTCATGAGGAAGTCCAAGGCAACGGCGGTTTCGGATACGACCCCGTCTTCTACTGCAATGCAGCCGGATGCTCCATGGCAACCCTGCCCGACGGACAGAAGAACCTGTACAGCCACAGGGGAAAGGCGGCAAGAAGCATACTTAGGCTCATCTGATTTTTCGTGGCCACGGATCAAAGCTAATCTGTTTTTTCAGGGCCCCGTAAAACCCCGAAAAAACAAATCAGCTTTTCAGGCAAAATAAGGAATTAAATATGAGTAACGATATACCGACAAGAGATCAGGTCAAGGAAAATGACAAATGGGATCTGAGCAGTCTCTATCCCTGTGACGAGGCCTGGGAATCGGACCTCGAGCTTCTGAAGAAAAAGCAGGAAGAGGCCGGAAAGTTCAAAGGCACCCTCGGAAACAGCCCAGCAAGGCTTCTTGAGGCCATCAAATGGCTTTCTTCCGCATACATGCTTGCCGAACAGGTCTATGTCTACGCATCCCTGAAATACTCGGCCGAGTCCAACGACCCTGAGAACCAACGCAAGTTCGGACTTGCCACCCAGGCCTACACGGACCTGGCTGCTGCCACCAGCTACTTCGACCCCGAGGTTCTGAAAGTCAAGAACATCCCCAAGTGGATCGACGACAAGGATTTCGACGACTGCCGTGTCTTCCTGAACAAGATCGTCCGCAGGAAAGAGCACACCCTCTCTCCCGGCGAGGAGCAGATCCTCGCAAAGCAGGCCGAGATCCAGGAGACCCCAAGCAAAACCTTCGAGATCCTGACCAATGTGGACAT
Source organism: uncultured Spirochaetales bacterium (assembly GCA_902796335.1). GTDB lineage: Bacteria > Spirochaetota > Spirochaetia > Sphaerochaetales > Sphaerochaetaceae > UBA9732. Next base: position 2,436 of record CADBOI010000124.1, on the reverse strand, counting down.
GGATTTCGGCGAGTCCGACGGAAGACCTCTTTCCCAGGGCACATGGTCCGTCTTCATGCTGGATCCTGACCGCGAAGTCAGAAAGAATGCCTACAACCGGTTCTACGGAGAGTACAAGGCGCATGAGCAGACTCTGGCAACCCTCTATGCCGGATCTGTCAAACAGGACATCTTCAATGCCCGCATCCGCGGATTCGACACCGCCATCGATGCCGCCCTTTTCGTGGACGACATTCCCAAAAGCGTCTACACGGGCCTGATCGAGGCTGTCCACAAGGCCTTCCCCGTCCTTCACAGATACTATGCGCTCAGAAAAAAGATCCTTGGCGTGGAAGAGCTCAGACATTACGATGTCTACGTCCCTCTGGTAAGCTCGGTCAAGACCCACAAGACCTACGAGCAGGCCGCAGAGATAGTTAAAAACGCCCTCAAACCCCTTGGCGACGATTATGTGAAAACCATCTACAAGGGAATCACCTCAGACCGCTGGGTAGACCGCTACGAGAACAAGGGCAAGCGCAGCGGCGCCTTCTCGAGCGGAGGCTTCGTCGGGGCTCCGTACATCCTTCTGAACTACAACGAGGATGTCCTGGGCGATGTGTTCACCCTTGCACACGAGGGCGGCCACAGCATGCACAGCCTGTACTCCAAGAACAACAACCCCTTCCTCAGCTACGAATACACAATTTTCGAGGCCGAGGTCGCATCAACGTTCAACGAGCAGCTTGTTGCCAGATACCTGACGGAGAATGCGGAAAGCAGCGAGATGAAGACCTACATCCTGGCAAAACAGATCGACGACATCATCGCCACGCTGTTCAGACAGACGATGTTCGCCGAGTTCGAGCTTCTCTGCCACACCCAGCAGGAACAGGGCCAGCCTCTGACGGTATCCACACTCAGAAAGACCTACAGAGGGCTGCTTGAATCATACTTCGGACCCGATATGGTGTTCGAGGAGAACTCGGACCTCGAGGGTCTGAGAATCCCCCACTTCTACAGCGCCTACTACGTCTACAAGTACGCAACCGGAATCTCCGCCGCCATCGCTCTTTCCGAGCGTGTCCTCAACGGTGGATACAGGGAACGCGAGGACTATCTGGACTTCCTGAAATCAGGAGGATCCACCTTCCCGATCCAGTCGCTCAAAAAAGCGGGAGTGGACATGTCCACACAGAGGCCTGTGGAAGCCGCCACACGCAAATTCGAATCACTTCTCCAGCAGTTCGAGAACCAGCTGGGCTGAAGTCCAAAGGAGCATCAAATGAAAGAACTATATATCAATTCACCGGGCGTCGTTGAATTCAGAGAAGCCGACATGCCCAAAAGAAACGAAAACGAAGCTGTTCTCAAACTTCTGTACGGCGGAATCTGCGGAAGCGACCTGGGCTCCTACAGAGGCACCTTCGCCTATTTCAGCTACCCACGCATCCCCGGCCACGAGTTCTCCGCCGAGATCGTGGACATTGACGAGAACAACAGCTACGGCCTGAAGAAAGGCATGGTCGTCACCTGCAATCCGTACTTCAACTGCGGAAAGTGCTACCCCTGCCGAAAGGGTCTGGTCAACGTGTGCGAGCACAACGAGACCATGGGAAGCCAGAGAAACGGCGCCTTCCGTGACTACATCGTCATGCCTCTGGAAAGAATCTACGACGGCAGAGGCCTCGATGCCAGAACCCTGGCGGTTGTCGAGCCCTTCTGCATCGGCCTCCACGGCATCAACCACGTCCAGCTCCAGAAAGGCGACCGTGTTCTGGTAATTGGCTCCGGCACAATTGGAATCTTCGCCGCAACCGCCGCCAAAATGAAAGGCGCCACTGTCATCATGGCCGACATCTCGGAGAACAAGCTCCAGATGGCCAAACAGCAGTTCGGAATCGACGACACAATCCTCAACGACTCCCACGAGAACTTCCTCTCCCGTGTCATGGAAAAGACCGACGGATGCGGTTTCGACGTCTGTGTCGAGGCTGTCGGCCTCCCCTCCACATTCCAGGACTGCATCGATGCCGCATGCTTTGGCGGATCCGTCATCCTGATTGGAATCGGCAAGAAGAACCTCGATTTCAACTTCACTACCATCCAGAAAAAGGAGCTCCACATCTACGGCTCGCGCAACGCCTTAAAGCAGGATTTCATCGAGACCATCGATGCGCTTCTGACCGGCAAACTGGACCTCGGCAAGGCCATAACCGACGTCTATGCCTTCAGCGAAGCCCCCAAGGCTTTCGCCGAGTTCTCCGCAAACCAGGGAGACAAGCTCAAGGTCCTTCTGGACTTCTCCAGATGAATCTGAGATACGTATTGACTATTTGCAGAAGAAAGTGTACTTTTCTTTCTGTCAAATCACGCGGCTATGGTGGAATTTGGTAGACACGCTAGCTTGAGGTGCTAGTGGGAGAAATCTTGTGCTGGTTCAAGTCCAGTTGGCCG
>CADBOI010000123.1 GCA_902796335.1 uncultured Spirochaetales bacterium | reverse complement strand
CCTGTGACATCCGAGCCGCCTCTGGAGAACGTCTTGACCTTGCCGTCGAAGCCTGTGCCGTAGAAACCGGCGACAACGGCATGGTCGGTTCCGGAAAGAGCCCTGCCAAGCTCAGTGTTGGTCTTCTCTGAATCAAGGGTCCCGTCAGGACCGAAGAAAACGTACTTTGCGGGGTCTATGAAGTCATAGCCGAGGTATGCGGCAAGGAGCTTGGAGTTGAGGTACTCCCCGCGGCTTGCCATGTAGTCGCGCTCCGGCGAACCTGACAGGTGGGATGAGATGACGGAGAACTCGGACTTGAGGTCAAATGCAACACCGAGCTCGGATGCGATGGAGGCAAAGCGCTGGGATATTGCATCCAAGACAGAGGAGAAGTCACCCTTGGAGGAGGCGGCGTCATAGCAGCTGTATAGCATGTCGGTGACCTTTGTGTCGTCCTTGCTTCTCTTGCCGGGAGCGGAAGCCACGACAAAGAGCCTCCCCTCGTGGGACCTGATGATCGATGCAACCTTCCTGAACTGGGCTGCATCTGCAAGCGAGCTTCCCCCGAACTTCAATGCGATTGTTCTCATGTTTGCTCCTGAATTCATCCTAATTAGGAAATATACGGTTTAAGATAGTTCAACAAAGCCTGATTGTCCTGCGTATAGCGGAACGCATTCATTCCCACGGATTCTGCGGTTCTGATGTTCTCCTCTGCATCGTCGATGAAGAAACTGTCGCCTGGCGCATAGCCTTCGGACCTGTAGATGTATCTGTAGAATGCAGGATTGGGCTTGGAAAGATGCATCTCGTGCGATGCATACAGATGGTCGAAAACTCCGAGCGGACTGGGATTCATGTCCAGCAGGTAGTTCCAGTGGGGAGCGAATGTGTTGGAGCCGGAGACGACCCTGTGTCCGTTAGCACGGAGCCTGGAGATCACATCCAGCATGAAAGTGTTCACTTTGGGGTTGTAGTAAGTGACCATTATCGGATCGTCGGAAAGATCGACGTCATAGTTGAGCTCGAGCATCCTGTAGAAGCTGTCTACCTCAAGATAGCCGTCGAGCATGGGCTTGAGATAGCACTTCCAGTCATTGCGGACTTCCTCGTAAGGGAGGTTGTACTTTTTGCAGAACCCGACAATCGGGGAATCGTGGATCACGACAACGCCGCCGATATCGAACACGAAAAGCTTCTTTTCCATCCGTTTCTCCTCAACGCAAATCATGCCACATTATCGGTTTTTTGGGAATTGTCCGGACGTATCAAAGGCCCTTATCTTACAACAACATAAGGCATGCCCAGCGAATGAGCTATATCCCGAAGCTCCTCTGCGGAGAACGATGAGACATCCCTGTAGGAAGGATCCAGCGTCTTTCCGGGATTGAACGGCTGAAGATACCATCTGGCATCCTTTCCGATCAGGACCGACATCTTCTCAAAGTCTTCCCGTACAAGGAGTTTTCTGGGGCAAGTGGTACGAAACTCATGGTCCACGCCGCTTGTCTTCAGAAAACCGATGGAACGTGAGATGGCCTCCGTGTCTTCGAATCCAAGAAGGACGTACTTCTCCAGGGGAGCCTTGATGTCCATGGCAACGTAGTCCAGAAGCCCTTTTCCGACAAGGTCCTCCAGGACCTCGGGCCTGCTTCCGTTGGTGTCGAGCTTCACCTTCAGGCCGAGTTCCTTGACTCTGGCGATGAAGGCAGGAAGGCCCTTGTGGAGGGTCGGCTCCCCTCCCGAGATCACCAGGCCGTCCAGCAGTGCACGGCGCTTTGTGATGTAGGAGAATATATCGTCCTCGGTGTAGGTCTCGCCGAAATAGGTCTCGTCGGAACCCTGGACAACGAACTCGGGATTGTGGCAGTAGGGACAACGAAAGTTGCATCCACAGGTGAATACCGTGGATGCAACCAGTCCGGGATAATTGATAAGATCTGTCTTTTCAAATCCGCTGAAGGTCATGCCCTCTGTCCGTTTGCGTTTGCCCAGCTGACAATCTGGTTCACGCCGCTGATGACATTGGTCGGATCATGCGGATCCGGAACGAGTGTCGGAACAGACATGACGCCGTACTTCTGCGCAAGCTCCTGGTTCTCCATTGCATCGACTACCTTGTAGGCGATTCCCTTCTTCTCAAGGTTTGCCTTTGCTGCCGGGCAGTTCGGACAGGTCTTTGTGGTGAAAAGAATTGGAGTTGCTGCGGAGATTTCGGGCTTGTACTCCTTGCGCTCGTTGAACTCCTGGGTCTTTCCGGTGTTCCAGTTCTGGACCGGTCTGTAGTAACCGGTGATTCTGGAGTAGACCTCGGTCCTCTTGTGGCAGATCGGGCACTCCCACTGCTCGCCCTCGATGTAACCGTGGTCCTGGCAGACCGAGTATGTCGGGGAGATCGTGTAGTACGGGAGCTTGTGGTTCTCGGCGATCTTGCGCACCAGTGTCCTTGTTGCCTTCCAGTCGGAGACCTTCTGGCCGAGGAACACGTGGAAGACTGTTCCGGAGGTGTACTTCACCTGCAGCGGATCCTGGATGTCCATTGCCTCGAAGATGTCGTCTGTGAACCAGACAGGCAGGTTGGAGGAATTGGTGTAGTAAGGTGACTGCTCGGTACCGGCTGTGATGATGTCTGGATAGTGCTCCTTGTCATGCTTTGCAAGCCTGTAGGCTGTGGACTCTGCGGGAGTTGCCTCGAGGTTGTAAAGGTCACCGTACTTGACCTGGTAGTCGGAGAGTCTCTCCCTCATGTGGTCCAGGACCTCGCCTGCGAACTTCTGGGCTTCGGTGTGTGTCAGATCCTGTCTGAGCCACTTTGCGTTCAGACATGTCTCGTTCATTCCGACAAGTCCGATTGTGGAGAAGTGGTTGTTGAAGGTTCCCAGATAGCGTCTTGTGTAGGGATACAGACCGTTCTGAAGGTAGCTTGTGACGACCTCGCGCTTGGTCTTCAGGCTTCTGGCTGAAAGGTCCATTATGTCGTCCAGGCGCTTGTAGAAGTCTTCCTCGTCGGTTGCAAGGTAGGCGATTCTGGGCAGGTTGATGGTGACGACTCCGATGGATCCTGTGGACTCGCCGCTTCCGAAGAAGCCGCCGCTCTTCTTTCTGAGCTCTCTGAGGTCGAGTCTGAGTCTGCAGCACATGGACCTGACGTCAGACGGCTGCATCTCGGTGT
>CADBOI010000122.1 GCA_902796335.1 uncultured Spirochaetales bacterium | reverse complement strand
ATGCTTTACCGGCTGAGCCGAGAACGTCAATGTTCTTGTGCATGTACATCTTCTTGAGAGCCTCTCTTGCCGGGGCAAGGTACTTTCTCGGATCGAATACATCCGGATGCTCTGCAAGGTACTTGCGGATCATTGCTGTCATGGCAAGTCTTCCATCGGAGTCGATGTTGATCTTGCAGACTGCGCTCTTTGAAGCCTCTCTGAGCTGCTCCTCGGGGATTCCGACGCTGTCCTTGAGCTTTCCACCGTACTCGTTGATGATCTTGACGTATTCCTGTGGGACTGATGAAGATCCGTGGAGGACAATCGGGAAGCCCGGAAGCTTCTTCTCAATCTCTTTGAGGATGTCGAAGCGGAGTGGAGGCGGAACCAGGATGCCGTCTTTGTTTCTTGTGCACTGCTCGGCAGTGAACTTGAAAGCGCCGTGGCTTGTTCCGATTGAGATTGCGAGTGAGTCAACGCCGGTCTTGGAGACGAAGTCGATGACCTCGGACGGCTGTGTGTAGTGTGAGGTCTCTGCCTGGACATCATCCTCGATGCCGGCCAGAACTCCGAGCTCGCCCTCGACTGTTACGTCGAACTGGTGGGCATAGTCCACAACCTTCTTTGTGACTGCGACGTTCTCATCGTAGGGAAGTGAGGAACCGTCGATCATGACAGAGGAGAATCCGTTGTCGATGCACTCCTTGCATGTCTCGAACGAATCGCCGTGGTCAAGATGGAGAACGATGGGGATGTCGTATCCGAGCTCGTGTGCATACTCGGTAGCACCCTTGGCCATGTTCCTGAGAAGGTTCATGTTTGCATAGTCTCTTGCACCCTTGGAAACCTGAAGGATGACGGGTGACTTTGTCTCGACGCATGCGCTGATGATAGCCTGCATCTGCTCCATGTTGTTGAAGTTGTAAGCAGGAATTGCATATCCGCCCTTGACTGCCTTGGCGAACATGTCTCTTGTGTTAACCAAACCCAATTCTTTGTATGATGTCATTTAGCATCTCCTATGCCTCAAATGCTACCTAAATAACGCGCACGGTGTCAAGAATACAGACTTGCTTGACGACCAAAACCAACGTTGCTAATCTTTTCCTTGATGAAGGTCCGTAGGAAACTGAGAAAGACACTTTTGATTATCCTCATTGTCGTAATGTCTCTTGCAATGGTCTGCGGCGCCATCTACTACCTTGCCTTCAGGACATTCACCATCGTGTCGGACAGCGCGTTCTCGCAGGTGCTCACCAAGGCCACCTTACGCCGGCTGGGCATATCGATGGCGACAAAGGGCATAAGGCTGAAGGTCGAGAACCTTGGCGACGACTCCTTCATGAACGAGGACCTGTTCACATCCAGGATCCGCAAGGTGAGGGGGGACTGGGTCGTTCTCAGTCCTGTCAGCTCCGCCTATGCGGTGTCGGGTGGCATCAACGTATCTGAACTTCTGGACAGGTCCGTGGTGATTGCCCTTCATGGCAACGTCCACTCGGGACTGTTCGACTGCAACCTCGTCTCGGACGAGAAAACAGGCTGGATCCAGGCTGCGGGACAGCTTGCCGATGAGTTTGCAACAACATCCCGAAACGTTGCCCTCATTTACGAAAAAGAGTCTCTCTCTTATCTTCAGGACATTGTTGATTGCTTCGGATACGGAAGGCTTTCTCTGTTTGAGGACCAAAAAGGCAGCGGTCTGTTTGTGAACGAGACCAAGAAGGAACTGGCGGATCTGGGTATTGTGGTGGCCATGTGCCCCTCGGACAGACGGCTTGGGGATTTCTTCAAGACGGCCGACACGCTGTTCTGGGTTGTGGACTACCGCTTCGCTCCGGCAGTGCCGTCGGGCCAGCTCTACGGCATGGTTGCTCCGGATTTCGAAAGAGCCTTCAACCAGGCCATGGATGTGACCAAGGGTTCCGCATCCGTCGTCACTATGGAGTTCCTGTATGAAAAGCTTTGAGCATGCCATGGACGAGCAGTACTTCGACGGCATCTTCACTTCTTTCAGGCAGGTTCTTTCCGACATGGGCAAGGTGCTTCCTGCCGTCTCCCTGGTTGCTGTGGAGCTTCAGGATCCGTTCTCCGTTCTGGTCTCTACGGTGATCTCCCTTCGCACAAAGGATGATGTGACTCTCAAGGCTTCCAGAAGGCTTCTTGACAAGGCGCCTGATGCGTTCGCCATGCTCCGATTATCGGAGGAGGAGATAGCCTCCCTGATTTTCCCCGCAGGTTTCTACAAGAGAAAGGCCATCCAGATCAAAAACATTGCAAAGACGCTTGTGGAGCAGTATGGCGGCAAGGTTCCGGCCGATGCCGACCTTCTGATGAAACTTCCGGGAGTGGGCATAAAGACGGCCAACCTGACACTGAATCTGGGATTCGGAATAGATGCCATCTGTGTGGACTGCCATGTGCACCAGATCTCGAACCGTCTGGGGTGGATAAGCACAAAGACACCCGAGGAAAGCGAGAAGGTACTTCAGACAATCATGCCCAAAAGGTTCTGGATTCCTCTGAACGAGCTTCTGGTATCGTACGGTCAGGAGGTATGCACGAGCGTCAGCCCAAAGTGCTCTCTGTGTCCGGAAAACGCAAGGTGTCCGAAAATCAACGTGAGCAGAGCCCGTTGAAGTTCTCCAGAACCCTCTGTTTCAGATCTTCCAAAGAAACACCCAGAACCTCGGCGGCACATGCATAGGTGTGGACCACATACTCCGGTGTGTTCGGTTTCCCCCTCAGAGGAACCGGAGTGAGGTAGGGGGCGTCGGTCTCCAGAAGAAGCCTGTCCATAGGAACGCACCTGAGCATCTGGCGAAGATTGTCATTGTTCTTATATGTCAGATTTCCTGCGAAGCTTATGTAGTAGCCGCGCTCCAGGGCCGCGTCAAGGACCGTCTGCGAACCGTCGAAGCAGTGGATCACACCGCCTTTGTCAGGTCCCAGGCGTCTGATTACATTCGCGACATCGCTGTCCGCATCCCTGTCGTGGATCAGGACGCACAGTCCCATCTCCGAAGCCCACTTCATCTGGGTTTCGAACAGAAGATGCTGCTTCTCGTGGTTTCCGTACTCCCAGTAGTAGTCAAGACCGATCTCGCCGATGAAACGGGCCTTACAGTGCTCCAGATTCTGCCTGAGGATCCCCAGCTCCGTCTGAAGCTGATCCATGCTCTTGGTCTTGGAGAACTCGGCTTCGATATCGGTTTCTTTGACCTCGCTCTTTCCGGCCTCCCACGGGCCCATCGCACCGGCAAGCAGGATGAAGCCGTATGGCTCGAGAAGCTTTTTCCTTTCGGGTAGGTCGTCGTGGGTGCAGCCTATGTCTATGCCGCCTGCAAAACCGCAGGAGAACAATCTATCATATATAGAAAAAACATCCATGCCCCTCTGGAGCATGGACTGTGTATGGAAATGCGAGTCGATCAGACCTCTGTATGCATCATTCGGGAAGCTTGAGATCAATTGGCTCTCCGTTTGACCCGAGAAGGACGGGCTTTGTCTTCTTCGTGACCGTGGACTCGTCGATCAGGACCTTCCTGACATCGCTGGAGGAGGGCACGTCGTACATGATGTCCGTCATGATGGCCTCGACTATGCTTCTAAGTCCTCTGGCTCCCGTCTTCTGGTCGTATGCAGTCTGGGCAATGCTGTGGATGGCTTCCTTTGTGAACTCCAGCTCCACCTTGTCCAGCTTCATCGTCGCCTGATACTGTCTGATGATCGAGTTCTTGGGTTCCGTGAGGATCCTCTCCATATCCGCGACCTCGAGGTTGTTCAGAGATACGTGGATGGGAAGACGTCCGATGAACTCCGGAATCAGACCGAACTTGATCAGGTCGTCGGGAAGGACGTTGGCATACAAGGTTGCAAGATCCTTGTCCCTGGACTCGACTATGTGCTTGCCGAATCCCATGGATGAGGAATCCAGTCTCTTCTCGATGATCTTGTCCAGACCTACGAACGCTCCGCCGCAGATGAACAGGATGTTGCGTGTGTTGATCCTGATCATCTCCTGGTTGGGATGCTTTCTTCCGCCCTGGGGCGGGACGCTTGCGACCGTTCCTTCGATGATCTTCAGAAGAGCCTGCTGGACACCTTCGCCCGATACATCGCGGGTGATGGAGACGTTCTCGCCTTTCTTGGCGATCTTGTCAACCTCGTCCAGGAATATGATTCCGTGCTCTGCGGCTGCAACATCGTCGTCAGCGGCCTGGATCAGCTTCAAAAGGATGTTCTCGACATCCTCTCCGACATAACCGGCTTCTGTGATCGTAGTTGCATCGGCGATTGCGAACGGAACGCTGAGCTTTGTTGCAAGGGTCCTGGCCAGAAGGGTCTTTCCGGTTCCGGTGGGACCGATCATCAGGACATTGGACTTGTCCAAAGAGACGTTGTCGCTATCTTCAAGCTCCTTCTCGTACTTGACCCTCTTGTAGTGGTTGTAGACGGCGACACTCAGGATCTTCTTGGCCTGGTCCTGTCCGATGACGAACTGGTCCAGATATTCCTTCAGCTCATGCGGGGTAGGGAGCTTGTCGGGCAGAGTGCTCTTGACGGAGTCGTCGGAAGACGACGGATCATTGTCGTTGAAGAGGATTGATCTGCATTTTTCCACGCAGTTCTCGCAGATGGTCACGCCACCGGGGCCTGTGACCATCCTGTAGTTCGAGCTTCCGCAGAATGAACAGTACTTGTTGTTCTTTCCGAATGCCATTATTTGCCCTCGCGATAGAGAATTCTGTCGACGATATGATATGCCTGGGCATCGTCGGCGGTCATGAAGTGGTCGCGCTCGATGTCGGCCGCCACCTTTGCAGGATCCTGCTTGGTGTGGCTGGCAATATAGTCGATGGAGAGCTGCTTCAGTCTGATGATCTCCTTCGCATGGATGCTGACATCGGAAGCCTGACCCTGGACACCGCCCCAGGGCTGATGGATCATGACCCTGGCTGACGGAAGGATGAGTCTCTTTCCCTCTGTTCCGGCCGCAAGGATCAGAGCCGCCATGGAGGCTGCCTGGCCCATGCAGATTGTGGAGACATCCGGAAGCAGGTACTGCATCGTGTCGTAGATGGCAAGACCTGCAGTCACGCTGCCGCCGGGGGAGTTGATGTACAGGTTGATGTCCTTCTTCGGGTCCTCGCTCTCCAGAAACAGGAGCTGTGCGACAACAAGGTCTGCCCTGGCGTCATCGATCTCCCCGTCCAGGAAGATGATGCGCTCCTTGAGCAGTCTGCTGTAGATGTCATAGGCCCTTTCGTTCAGACCGTTGTGCTCTATGACCGTCGGGATCAGATATGAAGACTCTCTGTTCATTCAGTTCAGTCCTTTTTCTCTTCTTTCTTTGTTTCTTTCTTCGGCTTTGCTGCCTTGAATGTGTTGTTCTCAAGCAGGAAATCGCGGGCCTTTCTGTACTTGATGTCGTCCTCGGCGTAGATCTTCATGGACTCGTAGTTCGGGCTGTCCTTTGTGATGTCCTCACCGTAGTTCTTCAGCTCCTCGGCGATCTCCTCTTCCTTGACCTCGTACTTCTGCTCTTCCTTGACCTGCTCGATGATCAGCTGGCCCTTGATGTTCTGCAGAGTGTCGGCACGTCTGGAATCCAGGAACTGCTCCTTGGAACCGCCCTGGGCACCCATGAACTTGATGACGTCCGCCTCGCTCATGCCGAAGCGGGAGATGAAGTTCTGCCAATCGGACTCGAGCTGAGCCTCGACCATGCTCTTGGGAACGGCGATCTCTGTCTTCTCGAGCAGAGCCTTGACGATGGCGTCAAGCTTGGCACCCTTGTTCTGGTTCTCTGCCTCTTCCTCAAGCTGCTTCTTGGTGGCCTTGACCAGGTCGGCGACTGTCTTGTACTCGTCCTTGACATCCTGAGCGAAATCGTCGTCCAGCTCCGGGACTTCCTTGATCTTGACTTCCTTTATGGTGACGTTGATCTTCACGGTCTTGCCGAGGTAATCGGTTCCCATTCCGCTGTCGTCGCCATATGTCTTCTCGATGACGGAGGTGTCTCCCTTCTTCATGCCGATGATGTCCTTGTCCAGCTTGTAGAAGTTGTAGGAGCTTCCGACTGTGAAGGTGAAGTCGTCGCGCTT
>CADBOI010000121.1 GCA_902796335.1 uncultured Spirochaetales bacterium | reverse complement strand
GATTTGCGGTTCCGTGTTCCCTGATTCCTCTCCGTTTTGGTGACATCGTGCACCTCCACATCGGGATTCTTGCACTTCATGGTGTCGAAATCCATTCCTATGGAGTCCGCATACCACTGCATCACATCGGATATTGTGTATTTCCCGTTCTTCAGGGAATAACCGCCTATGAGAATCAGATGGTCCTTGGCCCTTGTCAGGGCAACGTACATGATGCGCTTGAGCTCGGCCTTCTCCCTGTCCTGCCGGTCCTCGTCCAGGATCTTTCTCATGGCCTTGTTCTCCGATGCCACCAGGTTGCCGCCGTATTCAAAGACCAGGGCGGACTTGTCGGCCTGCGTCCTGCCTCCTATTCCCGCAAAGATCACCACCTTGAACTCCAGGCCCTTGGATTTGTGGACGGTCATTATCTGGACTCCGGATCTGGAGCTGTGGAGGACGTTGGCCTCGGGAAGCTTCGAGCTGGTTCCCAGGTTGTCCCTGAGGAACTTCACAAAATCGTTGAGGTTCTTTCCGTCACGGTCAAAGGCAACCGCATAGGAGAAGATGTACTCGTAATGCTCGGTGAACGTACGTCTGTCGTCATCGGACTGAAGGTATGCTTTGTAGCCGCCTTCTATGTAGATGAACTGGACAAGGCGGGCAATAGTGAGCCTGAACGCCTTCTGTCTCAGACTCTCAATGAACGAGAGGAAAAGCTCATAACGTCTTCTGTCTATCGGAAGGACATCGGCATTTTCGACGACCACATTGTGTATGCTCTGCTCGCAAAGGCCGCAGAACGGGGATTTGAGGGCAGCCACAAGGCTTCGCGTGTCCTCAGGATACAGGACAAGGTTCAGGAGGCTGTAGAAATCGCTTGAGACGGCATCCAGCATCAGAGACCTGGTTTCCGCTATCTGATAGTCGATGTTCCTGCGTTTCAGGGCCTTCTCTATGTTCATCTGGTTTGAGGATGAACGGAAGATTATGGCAATGTCCTCGGGCTCGGGTCTTTCTCCTTCAACCAGGAATTCATCGGTCTGAAGGATCTTTTTGCAGTAGTCCCCTATCGCCTCGGCCTCCAGGATTCCTCCGTCCATGTCTTCGTCCTCTATGGCGTTCTTGTTGTAGACGGAGAATATGATACGGGACTGAGTCCCGTCAGGTTCCCTGCCGCACAGAATGGGATTGTATCTTGCATGGTAGTCCCTTTCACCTTCACTCAGGACCTCTGAGAAAACATCGTTGAAATGGTCTATCAACTTCTTCTGGCTTCTGTAGTTGGTGCTCAAGGAGAGGGAATCTCCGTTGACTCCTATTTCCTGCTGAAGATGCCTGAAGACCGAAACATCCGCCCCTCGGAAGCTGTAGACCGACTGCTTCTCGTCACCCACGAAGAAGAGCTTGTTGCGGTCAAGGTCCTCAAGGGCCGGAATCCTGCCCTTCTCTCCCGGGATGTCCGTTCTTTCGGCCAACAGGAACAGAAGGTCCCTCTGGACTCTGTTGTTGTCCTGGAACTCATCTATCATGATGAACCTGAAACGGTTCTTGTAGACACTTCTGAGTTGCAGGTTGTCCCTGAGTGCAAGAACGGAAAGCTCCGAAACATCCCTGAAAGTCATGACTCCCAGACGCCTTTTCTCGGAATTCACCAGATCGGCGAACTTCTCCACGGCCCTCTGGAGAACCGGTGTATCTGTACTGCCGTTCGCTATGTCCTGAAGGATCGGGAACCCGGTATCCTTGCCCAGGATGGGTTTGATCTCACCAACAAGTTCCTTGACCTCCTCGTCCTTCACCCCTCTGAGGTCGAAATAGTCGGATGATGTGAAGCTCTGGCTGTCAAACAGATATCTTATTCTGTCATATTGATTTGCAAAGGCTCCCCTGAGTGACATGGCACCGAGTCTGTCAAGCAGTTCCCCCAGACGTGAACGTTTGGCAAGATACACTTCCCTGACCGACTCTATGAAATCCCTGAATATCCTGTCGGCATTGTAGTCTCCGGCAAGGGAAACCCTTGAGGCAATGGTAAGGAAGAAGCCGTTCATTATGGCCGGCGGCATGTCCAGAGAGGCCAGAAGAGAGCTTTCCTCTCTGTTATCAGGATCCGAGAGGAAACCCTGCGCAAGGCGCTGGGCCATATCGGATAGGTCTTCCTCACTGAGGTTACCCATGTCTCTGGAAAAGCCGTAGGAGATGCTGTCGCTTCTTACTATCTGGGCGCAGAAGCTGTCAAGAGTGCTGATTGTAGCCTTCCTGAAGCTGTCGAGCGAGTCCTGAGGGATGCTGTCCTTTGCTTTGATCAGCCTCTGGTAGATTCTCTGGCGCATCTCGTTGGCAGCCTTCTTGGTGAATGTAAGTGTGAGTATCTGTTCCGGCTTAACATTCTCCTCCATGACAAGACGTAGAAAACGCCAGGAAAGGACGGCTGTCTTTCCGGCACCCGCACCTGCGGACACGACGGTGTTGCGCACCGATTCAATGACCGGCCGCTGCTCCATGTTCGGGACGAACTTCTCGCTCTGCATTATCTGTTCAAACGTCATTGCAGGTTGAACCTCCTTCTGCAGATGCTTCTGTCCTCGCAGAACTGGCAGGTTTCCTTGGAGGGCCTTGCGTTCCACCTTCCCTTCCTGAATCCGGCTCTGAGATCCTCCACGTCCTCATCCAGCTTGATGCTCTGCTGCTCCCAGACATCAGGAGTGAAACCTTTGAAGGAAGATGAACCCATGGAGTAGAAAAGGCACTGGCCGACATTCTCGCCGAACTCCGGATTCTCATCGTAAAGACGTTTGTAGAGCACAAGCTGATAGGTCGGTGACCCGGAACCCTTTTTGTAGTCCAAAAGGTGGATCTGGTCGTTGTTATCCATAATAATTGTATCTATATATCCGATAAAGGAAGGGTTTTTATTCAATCTGTACTCATTCCTCAAGGGAGTGAACGCACCGACATAGCCCTTGGCCTTGCTGTTGTACGGCGGAAGAAGCAGGATGTTCAGGACGTTCTTCAGAGGTTCCAGATAGTTGCCTCTGATGCTCATCTTCATATACGGGTCAAAGACACTCTCCTTCTCCAGGAGACTGTCCATGATAGTCTCCAGCTCACTGTGGTATTCATCAAGATCCTGCGGAACGACAAGCTTTCCCAGATGGGCGTTCATGAATGCCTGGATTACCTTGTGCAGGAACGACCCTATCTCCCTGTCGTCCTGTCTTGCAGGCTCGAACTGGTCCGGACAGTCTTTAAGAAGATCGATCTCCACGAATGTCATGTACGGACACTTGGCGTAGCTGTCGATTGTGGAAAATGAAAGGGCCTTTGAATCAGGATCCCTTTCAAATCCGCTTCCGCCTGTGGCAAGGTCTGTCCCTGCCGGAGCGAACGATGTCTCCGCTGCATGACGCAGGCTTAGTGCATCGGCTTTCTCGAATACGGGGCTGTCAGCCACCTCCGCCTGCTTCACCGAATCATTGAGTATGAAATAAGTCGGAGCTCCGGCCGAACCTTCGAAGGTCTCCTTCGAGCCCGAGATGAAGACCTTGTCTCCGCTTTGTCCGTAGTATTCGAAAAGCCGCTGTGTCACGTCAAAGCTGTCGGATACCACCTCATGGTCCTCAAGGAACCCCAGATATCTTTCCCTGACCTGCGAGTTCGCATCGTTCAGACCTATCACAAAATGGTACGGAACATGCAGAAGCGGGTCCTGGGCATAGCTGTAGACCCTGATGCCTGACTTGTTGTCCTGCGGAACATAGGAAAGATGCTCCAACTCGTCCATGAATACGGAGAACATGTCGTCCATGTCCAAAGACACGTTTCTCAGTGTTTTCCCAAGGTCGGAAAGCACGGAGAGGATGAACGAATAGACATCCCTGTCCTCCGATGGGGAGTTGTTGAACTCGTCGCTTCCGAACAGGTGGGCCGTCAGGGCATGGAGGTTTTTCGAAAGTTTCTGTTCATCCGAGGAACTGCGGATTGCCAGCAGGGCGCTTCGGATATCCCTGTACAGTTCCAGTTCCTCCGTCCTGCCGTTTTTCCTGAGGGATGAGGTCAGAGGATCGTCCTTCACATCAAAGCTTCCGCTCTGTATGTTGTTGTCGATCATGAACCTCATCAGGGCCCGGTTGACGTCCATATTGTTATAAGGAAGGGAGGAATTCAGAAGAAGGCCTTCCATTGAACGGAAGGAAAGCCGTTCCGTAATACAGAGCATCACGGAACTCAGATAACGTCCGGGAACCGTCTCGAATATGTCCAGACTTCCCATGAAGGAAAGAGGCACGTTGTATTCAAGGGCCTTGCGTTCAAGACGCTGCCGAAGGCTTGAAAGCGCAGGTGTTGCAATCAATATTTCCGAAGTAGGAATACCTGCAAGCTTCAATTTCTCCAGTTTGTGGAAAAGAGCCTCCAGTTCGGCTTCCTCTGTATCGTACTGGACATAGACGGGTTTCTGTGGGGATTGCAGCTCAAGTCTTCTGATTCCGGGCACATCGCCGAGCTCCTTCATGAGCTTCTGCATCTGGATGTCGGCATCGATTCCCACCAACACATGGTCAAGCGCAGGTCCTTTGTAGAATTCAAGGCTGTGCATCTCCCATCCGGGTTCGAACAGTCCGTTTTTATCAAGAAAAGCCCCATATTGTCTCTTGAGAGTCTGAAGATCCGAGTAAAGGATCCTGTTGTTGATCGTGCATAGCTGCATCTGCATCAGATCCGGGAGTATTCTTGTGAGGAAGGGAATGAACCTGCGTCTGAAGCTGCAGAACCTGTCATCATATATATATCTGAGACCGGTCTTTCCCGAAGACAGGAATGAGGAGACAAATGCAAGGCGGTGGTATTTGTTCGAAGGTTTACTATTCTTATGGACCGGGGCGAACTTCGCCATGAACGAGTCCAGAGCAATGGCACGGTCTGCGAGCACACTGGAACGGCGGCTTCTGACATACATAGACAGATAATGCCTTGCGGCATTCTCCGTCGGAAACACCAGAGTCGTTCTACCATCGTCCAATAAGCTGAAAATCTCCTCAACCAGACCCATGACGATTAATATTATATGGTTTTTTCAATTGAATCCAAAAAAAAACAAAGATTTTCTCAAATTGTTTTTGTGCGTATTTCACGGACAGTATGTATCTGTTTCAGAAACAGAAATTGCAGCCATCCCATTGTGAAACAACAAGATAATGGACAGAGGAAATATGCAACAAAATGAAACAATATTCATCTTTGTATAAAAATCAAATACAAATCAAGTTTTGACAGCATAAATTTGCAGAAATCACGGTGCGTTTTCCTATTGCACAAAGATGGCAAAAAGTGCTATTACCAAAGAAAATTTTGAACACCTGACTTCTATCTTGTTCCAAATGAACGAGATGCCGGTATTCTGTTTTGCAGAATACAATTGAGGTAAAACGCAGGTGACAGGAGGGGCAACATGTATAATTACAAGAAATTCATGGCAGAGCTTGAGCAGAAGAACCCTGCGCAGCCCGAGTTCATCCAGGCGGCAAGCGAGATTGTCGCATCTATCATAGACACGGTGAACAACAATCCGATGTACCTGAAGAACAAGATCCTGGACAGAATCGTCGTTCCGAACAGAATCGTCGAGTTCAAGGTCGAGTGGGAGGATGACAACCACGAGATCCAGGTCAACAGAGGCTGGAGAGTCCAGTTCAACAACGCCATCGGCCCCTACAAGGGTGGACTCAGATTCCACTCCAACGTCACTCTCGGAACCCTCAAGTTCCTCGGCTTCGAGCAGACATTCAAGAACTCCCTCACAACACTGCCCATGGGCGGCGGAAAAGGTGGTTCGGACTTCTCTCCGAAGGGAAAATCCGACGATGAGATCATGAGATTCTGCCGCTCGTTCATGACGGAGCTGTTCAAGCATATCGGACCCAACACAGATGTCCCCGCAGGTGATGTCGGAGTCGGCGGAAGAGAGATCGGATTCATGTACGGCCAGTACAAGCGCATCCGTGACGAAAACACAGGAGTTCTGACAGGAAAGGGCCTTGAGTGGGGCGGATCTCTGATCAGACCCGAGGCAACAGGTTTCGGAGCCCTCTACTACGCACAGGAGCTTCTGAAGGACTTCGACGACCACATCGAGGGCAAGAGGGTCTCGATCTCCGGTTACGGCAACGTCGCCTGGGGAGCTGCGATGAAGGCAACCCAGATGGGCGCCAAGGTCGTGACGATCTCCGGTTCCAAGGGCTATGTCCTTGACGAGGACGGAGTCAACTCCATCGACAAGTGGAACTACATGCTCATGATGAGAGCCACCAACAGCGGAGACCTCGCAGGCTATGCCAAGACCTTCGGAGCCAAGTTCTTCCCCGGCGAGAGACCGTGGAACGTTCCGGTGGACATCGCCATGCCGTGCGCATACCAGAACGAGCTCGGCGAGGCCGATGCAAAGGCTCTGGTCAAGAACGGCGTGAAGTACGTCATCGAGACCTCAAACATGGGTTGCACACCCGAGGCCGTTGCGGTCTTCAAGGAAGCAAAGATTCCTGTAGCCCCGTCCAAGGCTGCCAACGCCGGCGGAGTCGCAGTGTCAGGACTTGAGATGAGCCAGAACTCTGAGCACCTCGCATGGTCCGCGGAGGAAGTCGATGCAAAGCTCCACGACATCATGGTCAACATCCACGATGCCTGCGTACGCGAGGGAAAGCAGAAAGACGGCACCGTAGATTACATAAAGGGAGCCAACATCGCAGGCTTCAAGAAAGTGGCAGATGCCATGTGCGCCGAAGGATATTGAGCACGTGGATATTGACAGACTGTAGCTCGGTTGGCACGGAGATTCCGATTCGGATTCTCCGTGTTTTTTTCGTCTGCCGGTCCCTGCAGAACCGTAGCTGCAATTGTCATGCACTTGCGCTCTGTGGTAAAATCAGGCAAGGAATGCAATTCATTTGGAGGACAAACGATGGAACGCATAAACGGTGCTAAACCAAAGGTGTCGGTCATAGGCGCGGGAAACATGGGAGGAGCCTTCTCCGAGGCACTTTCCAGACTTGAGGGAATAGACCTCTGTGTATACGACAGCCATCTGCCGAGTGCCCAGCGCGTGGCGCAGGGACAGGCCATCACCGTGTTTTCTTCAATGAAAGAGGCTGCCGGATCGCATATCGTGATAATCGCAGTGAAACCACAGGTCCTCCCGTCGATCTGGAAGGATCTTGCAGCCCTGAAGCCGGACTTCTTCATCTCCATAGCTGCCGGAGTCACCATCGCAAAGCTCACGGAGAACCTGGGAACCGACAAAGTGGTGCGCTTCATGCCCAACATAGCCGCAAAGATCGGATATGCCGTGACGGCCGTCGCATACTCAAAAGCCCTTGACGAGGCATCCCGCAAGGATGCCATGGAGGTGGCCGAGTCCGTAGGAACAGCATTCGAGCTTGACGAGCACCTGTTCTCCGCTTTCATCGGAATCTCCGGAAGCGGAATCGCATACATGTTCGAGCTGATGCACCAGATGGCCATGGGCGGTGTCCGCGAGGGCATCCCTTATCCCAAGGCCCTTTCGATTGTCGCCGACACCATGGTGAGTGCGGCAAAGCTTCAGAAGGAGACCGGAAGGAACGCGATAGACCTCGAGACCATGGTCTGCTCCGCAAAGGGGACCACGATCGAAGGCGTCGCAGCCTTGTCTGAAGGCGGTTTCGCATCGGCAGTCATCAACGCTGTCAGTGCCGCGGCAAGAAAATCAGAGGAGCTTGAGAAAAGGTCATGAGCACGGATTCCCTGTTTGAATCGTTTGCAGAGGTCAGATCGGCCGCATCCGTCCTCTCCGTCTCGACTGACGACGAGAGGAAGAAGGCGCTCAGACTTATAGCGGAGGCTCTGACATCAGGAAAGAATGAGATATTCGCCCAAAACGCAGTGGACATGGAGAATGCAAAGGCAGCCGGAATCCCGGATGCTATCCTCCACAGGCTCCTGTTCTCCGAAGACAAACTCAGGTCGGTCACAAAAGGACTTCTTGAACTTGCAGACCAGAAGGACCCCATAGGAAAGGTTCGCGAGAAACGTGAACTGGATCCCGGATTCATCCTTGAGAAGCGGACTTTCCCCATAGGTGTCATAGGAATGATCTTCGAAGCCCGTCCCGATGCGCTTGTTCAGATAGCGGGCCTTGCCCTGCGTTCCGGAAACGGAATCATTCTCAAGGGCGGACGCGAGGCTGCCAAGTCGAACAGGATGCTGGTTAAAGTTATCAAGGAAGCCACAAAGGACCTTTCGTTCGGTTCGGACTGGATCCTGGGAATTGAAAGCCATGAGGATGTGGACTGCCTGCTGAAGGCCGAAGGCTATGTGGACCTGCTGATTCCCAGAGGCTCAAACGCTTTCGTCCGCCACGTGATGGACAACACCAGAATCCCGGTCATCGGACATGCCGACGGACTGTGCGCAACATATGTGGACAAGAGCGCAGACTTGGACAAAGCCGTGAAGGTCTGTCTGGATGCGAAGGTCCAATATCCTGCTGCATGCAATGCAACTGAGACATTCCTTGTAAATCAGGACATCGTTTCCGAATTCCTGCCAAAACTTGCGAAGGTCTTCTCAGACAACGGAATCAAGGTCCATGCGGACAAGAAGGCCATTGTCTTCATGCCGGAAGCCGTTCCTGCAACAGACAGGGATTTCGATACGGAGTACCTTGCTCTGGAGTGTGCGGTCAAGGTTGTCTCCTCCGTCCGGGAAGCTGTGGAGCACATCCAGAAACACGGTTCACACCATACGGATGCCATCCTTACAAACTGCAGGGAGAACGCCGATTACTTCGTTGCAAAGGTGGACAGCGCGGATGTGTTCGTCAACTGCTCCACACGTTTTGCAGACGGCTTCAGGTTCGGCCTTGGAGCGGAAGTGGGAATAGCCACATCCAAGCTCCATGCCAGGGGACCTGTGGGACTTGACGGTCTGATGACCACAAAATGGATTCTCTGCGGCGACGGTCAGACCGTGGCCGAATACTCGGGACCGGATGGAAAGAGCTTCCATCACAAGGAGCTGATCTGATGAGGGATCTCGGAAAAATAAAGACGGTTGTCGTGAAGGTGGGAACGAACCTACTTTCATCGAAGACAGGAATAGACACGGAAAGGATCTGCGACATAGCAGACCAAGTCTCAAGACTGAGAGACCTCGGATACTACGTCCTGATCGTCTCATCAGGAGCCATAGGAATGGGTGCAAAGGCCCTGAAGCACAACAACCCGGTCAAGCACATTCCCCTCAGACAGGCCTGTGCAGCCATCGGAAACCCGCTTCTCATGACGGCCTATCAGGAAGCGTTCGCAAAGCACAAGCTGATCTGCGGACAGGTCCTGATTACAAGGAACGTCCTGAACAACCGCACCGGATACAACAACATGAGAGCTGCCGTGACGACTCTCCTGCAGCTTGGAGTTGTCCCCATCTTCAACGAGAACGACGTCGTCTCCACATCAGAGATCAACAACGTGTTCGGAGACAACGACAGGATGTCGGCCTATGTCGCTTCCAAGATCGATGCAGACCTTCTTGTCCTGATGACGGACATCGATGGAGTCTATACCGGAAACCCGAAGACGGATCCCGATGCGAAGCTCATCGGGGAGATTCCCGAGATCTCTCCCGAGATCTTCGGCTATGCCAAGGGTGCGGGAAGCACATTCTCCACAGGCGGCATGAAGACAAAGCTCCTTGCAGCCCAGATTGCACAGAAAGGCGGCTGCGGAACCATGATAATCTCAGGCTATGAGAAGGACTCGCTGGTGCGTTCGGTTCTCGGTGAGAGCATCGGAACCTACATTCTTCCCGAAAAACGTCTTGCCCAGAGGCAGAGATGGATCTACAACACGGCGTCCGCCGGTTCGGTGATTGTGGACGAGGGTGCGGAGAAGGCTCTGACAGTCGGACACAAGTCGCTCCTTCCTTCCGGAATCAAAAATGTCGAAGGCGTCTTCAACGACGGCGATGTCATAGATATCAAGACAACCGATAAAAATGTCATCATGAAGGCCATTACAGGCTTCAATTCCTCGGATCTGCTGAGAATCATGGGTCACAGTACAAAAGACATCGCCAAGATGCTCGGCGATGTCCCTAAAGTGGTCTTCAGACCTGAGGATTCGGTCTACATCGATTGAAGCTCAGCCTTTGAGCTCCCTGTCAAGTTTTCTCAGAAGCATCGGGAATGCAGCCTCGAAATCGACACCGTACGTGTTGTGGTCGTCGTGGCTCAGGGTCTCGGCGATGGAGCGTACAACGAAGTCTCCTGCAAGGGCATAGGCCTTCTCAAGTGAAAGACCTCTGACCAGAGCTCCTGTGAGGACGCTTGCGAAGATGTCGCCCGTTCCGTGGAAGCTGGTCTTCATCTTCTTGTGGAAATACCATGAGTACTCTCCGGTCTCCGCATTGTAGGATGCGATTCCTATCCTGCCTCTGGAAGTCTTGAACTCGATTCCCTTCAGCACCACCTGCTTTGACCCAAGACCTGCGAGCTTCTTGAGAAGATCCTCGATATAGGCCTGGTCATAGCTGCCTGCCTCCACATATGGAACACCGAGCATGAAGCTGGCCTCTGTGATGTTCGGAACGATGATGTCTGCCTGGCCGCAGAGCCCTGCCATTGCCTTGGCGAACTCGGGAGTGAAGCCGGGATACAGCTTGCCGTTGTCGGCCATGCACGGGTCTACGATTACCTTGGTGTCCTTACCCCTGAACCTGCTGAAAAGCTCCTTCATAAGATCGATCTGCTCGAAGGATCCCAGATATCCGGTGTAGATGGCATCGAAACCGAGTTTCTCCTTCTGCCAGTGGTCCATGATGGGCCTGATGTCGGATGTGAGGTCCCTGAACGTGAAGCCTTGGAACATGGTATGTGTCGAAAGCACGGCGGTAGGGATGATTGCTGTCTCAACGCCCATTGCGGAGATGATTGGAAGTGCAACTGTAAGGGAGCACTTTCCCACGCATGAAATGTCCTGTATTGTCACTATTCTCTTCATGGCTGAAACTGTAGTAAAAATCTGTATTCATTAAAAGAAACAGATTGCACTATTTTTATGGGTACAGATTTGCCTTTTAATTCAACAATCTGCTATACTCACACCATGCGGGATTCACTATATGAGAACCTCTATTCCAAGTTCGTGAACGAGATAAGGTCGGGCAAGCTGGGTGCAGGATCAAAAATGCCATCCGTGAGGCAGTGCGCTGAGGAAAGCGGAGTCAGCCGCAACACCGTTCTGGGCGCCTACTCCATCCTTCTGTCCGAAGGCTACATCAATGCCAGGGAAAGAAGCGGCTACTATGTGGCCAGGTTCGATGCACCTCTTCCTGCAGGCATTCCGGAAGTGAAAAGAACCCCACAGAGGAAAACCGAGGCAAAAGAATACATCACGGACCTTTCCGCCAACCTTGTGGACAGCACGCTTTTCCCATACAGCACGCTCAGACAGCTGTACCGCGAGACCCTGAGCGGTTCCAACATCTCAATCCTTGGACAGAGCGGAATGAGCACGGGAGACGAGGACATCAGACTTTCCATCTCCACATATGTGTTCAACCACAAGGGGATCTCCTGCGACCCTGACCAGATCATCATAGGAAACGGAACGTCCTACCACCTCCAGACCCTGCCCTCGCTTTTCGATGAACGACCCGCATTCCTGATGGAGGCCCCGGGCTTTCGGAGCACCCGCGAGATAGTCGCCGACACCGGATGCGAGATCTTCGACATCCCGCTTGACGGCGAGGGAGCCTCCGTCAGGGAAATCAGGAAAAAAACGGAGAACATGGACGGCACCGTACTTCTTCACATCTCGCCGTCCCACCAGTACCCCATGGGCATCACCATGTCGGCACCCAGACGGGCATCGATTCTGGACTGGGCGGATGCAAGGGATGGCCGCTATATAATCGAGGACGACTACGATTCGGACTTCAGATACAACGGCCGCCCCATACCCCCGCTGTGCGGCACGGACACCCACGGGAAGGTAATCTATATAGGGACTTTCTCCAGAACCCTGACCCCTTCCATCAGACTGAGCTACATGATCCTTCCGCCGGAGCTTCTTGAAAGATACAAGAGCCGCTTTGCAAAATACCCCTGCCCTGTATCAAGAATAGACCAGAAGGTGGTCTCGCTTTTCATGGACAGCGGATACTACGAACGCCACATCAGCCGAATGAGAAGGGTCTACAGAATACGGCGCAACCGGATGATGGATGTGATTTCCGACAGTTCACCCTATTCCGAAATCCGAGGCGAGGAGGCTGGACTCCATTTCATTGTCCGTTTCCCCATCGCCGAGGAAACGATGGTCAGAAAGGCAAGGGAAAACGGCTTTGTACTAAGCGGAACAGGGACTGGATGGATCGTCATAGGCTATGCCCATCTTTCGGACGAGCAGATAGACCTTTTCGGGCTGTTTCTGCGCAAGGCTCTTGAATAAAAAACCCTGCTGGTTTAATCTCAGAGGCGTCTAGGGGTGGCCCGTGGGGCCTGAGAACATACCCTCGAACCTGATCTGGGTAATGCCAGCGTAGGAACGACGCGATTGTAATCACAAACATTTCCCCAAAGACAGAATTCTACCTACTTGGGAGGCCTTTATGAAAAAGGTTGTGTCTGTCTTGGCAGTCATGGCCCTTGCCATGTTCTGCATCTTTTCGATGTCATCTTCCGAAACAGAAAAACCGTCGGACAGGACGCTGACCGTCTATGCCTACGACACGTTCTGCGGAGACTGGGGTGCCGCGGGTACCGTAATCCCGGAATTCGAGGAGAAAACCGGAATCAAGGTGAATCTTGTATCATCCGGAGCGGCAATTGAGGTCATAAACAAGGTCCGTCTGGAGGGAGCGAACACACAGTGCGATGTCATCCTGGGCATCACCGACTCCACAGCGGACAAGGCCTATGACCTGCTGGAACCCTACAGATCCCCTTACATCGATACAATCGACCAGCGTCTTGTTTTCGACAAGGAAAGCCGTCTGATTCCGTTCGACTACGGCATCTTCGCCTTCGTCTGCGACTCAAGCTACGAGCTGATAATGCCAAAAAGCCTTGAGGAACTTGCCACGGACGCATACAAAGACCTGGTCATACTCATCGATCCCAGAACCAGTTCGGTCGGAACAGGTCTGATGATGTGGACCTACAACGCTCTGGGTGACAAGTGGCTGGACTGGTGGAAGACCATGTCCAAGAACGCGCTCACAATCGCATCCGGCTGGTCTTCGGGATACGGCCTTTTCACAGAGGGAGAGGCTCCTCTGGTGATAAGCTACACGACAAGCCCCGTCTACCATGTGATGTGGGAGAACACAACCCGCTATCAGGCACTGGTCTTCCCGGAGGGCCACGAGGTGACCATCGAGTCTGCCGGAATTGTCAAGGGAACGAAGCACCGCTCCGAAGCCGAGCAGTTCATCGATTTCCTGCTTACAGACGCCCAGATAGACCTTGCTAACGCCAACTCGATGTACCCCGTCAACAGGACCATCGAGCTGCCTGAGGCCTACAACTATGCTCCGGTGCCCGAGAAACTGTTCACGGATTTCGACGACAGAGCCTCAACACTTATCGACGAGTGGGAGAATGCTGTTGTAAAATAGCGTGATATGAAGTCAAAGGCGGGATTCTACATAAGAAACGCCATCCCGGCCCTTGTGGTGATGGCAATCGTCTTCATGCTGCCCATAGGGGCGGTCTTTCTCAAGGCCTTCTCCGGTGGTAACCGGGTGGGCAGGATTCTGACCGACCCCTACACCTGGAGGATTCTCGGCTTCACGATCCTTGAGTCCACATTGAGCGCCCTGATTTCGGTTGTCATCGCAATTCCGTTCGCACATTTCTTCTCCAGATACACGTTCTTCGGAAGAAGGGCCATCCTGACGGTAAGCGATGCGGCATTCGCCATTCCCGCCATCCTGGCCGTCCTGGGCTTTGTGATCTACTACGGAAACAACGGAATCCTGAACTCGTTCCTGAATGTCTTAGGTGGAAAACAAATCAGGCTCCGTATCCTTTATTCGTTCAAGGCGATAATCCTTGCCCATGTCTATCTGAATTTCCCGGTGGCCTTCTCGCTTATCACAAACGCCCTTGTATCGATGCCTGATCAGGAGGAGAAGGCCTCGAAACTTCTGGGTGCATCGGAAATCAGGACATTCTTCAGGGTCACACTTCCCAAGCTGAGCGGAACGCTGATGGCTACGTTCTCCCTGAT
>CADBOI010000120.1 GCA_902796335.1 uncultured Spirochaetales bacterium | reverse complement strand
TCGGTGACGTCGGTGACGTCAAAGAAAGTCCTGTACAGCCCGACATGGTTCATCTCGTCAGACGGAGCCCTCTTGAAACCGTCGAGAGCGCTGAAATAGCCTTTCACAGGCTCTGTGGTGGGAATCACAGGAGGCTTGTACGGGAACGGATAGCGAACGTTCAGATACATCGGATGCGAATAGCCGCGGTACTGCCATACGGACGGCACATCAATGCTGCCGAACTCAAGCTCATCGCTGTTGAACTGAAGCGGAAGCTCGTTCGGATTGTCATAGTAGTTGAAATCCCACTGCCCGTTCAGGCATCTGACCAACGGGGATCTGTAGCGCTTCTCATCAAGGGCAATCCCCTGAAGGGAAGACCTTGAAGGATACGGAATGAAATAGCTTCTGCCCGGAAGCCTGTTCACATCTATGGTGTTGAAATCGCTGTAGTATCCGCTCTGAAGTCTGTACTGCACGCATGTCATAATAATGCATTAATCCGATTCGTACCACCATTAGTTGTTTAGTTAAATATAAACACATCACTATTGTTGTTCAGCCAGTCCTGTTTTTCGGTTATAATGCTCTTCACGGAGGAAAGCATGAGCTACGCTGACAAGGTATTCGTCGCCAACATAAAAGACATCCTGGAGAACGGATTCTCTGACAAGGATCTTGACGTGAGACCCCACTGGGAGGACGGAACACCCGCTCATACGATAAAGAAGTTCGGTATCGTGAACCGCTACAATCTGAAGGAGGAGTTCCCAATCCTCACAATCAGGAGAACCTATATCAAGAGCGCAATGGACGAGCTTCTGTGGATCTGGCAGAAGAAGAGCAACGACATCCACCAGCTCAAGAGCCATGTCTGGGACAGCTGGGCAGATGAGAACGGCACCATAGGCAAGGCATACGGCTACCAGCTCGGTGTCAAGCACAAGTACAAGGAAGGCATGTTCGACCAGGTGGACCGCGTGATCTTCGACCTGAAGAACAACCCGCAGAGCCGCAGGATCCTGACGAACATCTATGTCCACAACGACCTGTCCGAAATGGCACTTTATCCCTGTGCGTACAGCATGACGTTCAATGTCAGCGGCAACACACTCAACGCAATACTCAACCAGAGGTCCCAGGACATGCTGGCCGCCAACAACTGGAATGTAGTCCAGTATTCGATTCTGGTCTACATGCTGGCTCAGGTCAGCGGCCTTGTTCCCGGAGAGTTCGTCCACGTGATTGCAGACGCACATATCTACGACAGACATGTCCCGATTGTGAAGGAAATCATCGAGAACGAACAGTTCCCCGCTCCAAAGTTCTCTCTGAATCCTGAGATAAAGGATTTCTACAAGTTCACCACAGACGACTTCACGCTCGAGAACTACGTCTACAACAAGAAGAAGTACGACATCCCCGTAGCCATTTGAAATACAGGAGACGATCATAAATGCAGGCAATTCTCCATTGTGACAGAAACTGGGGCATAGGCAAGCGCAACGACCTTATGTTCCGACTTCCCAAGGACATGAAGTTCTTCCGCACCACCACAACCGGCAAGGTAGTGGTGATGGGATCCAACACCCTCCTCTCTTTTCCCGGAGGCAAACCGCTCAAGGGCCGCACGAACATAGTGCTCTGGCCGGGTGGAGACCACGGACGTGCAGAAGAAGACGGTTTCATCATGGTGGAGACCCTGGCGGAACTGTTCTCCGAGATTGCAAAGTATCCACCCGAGGATGTATTTGTGATCGGAGGAGCGATGATGTACCATACGCTTCTGCCCTACTGCGACAAGGTCTACCTGACAAAGGTCGATGCCGACGGCGGTGCCGAGGTCTTCTTCGACAACCTGGACAAACTTGACAACTGGAACATGACAGAGGAATCCGAGCCGCAGGAAGACAACGGATACACAATCCGCTTCACAGTCTACACGAACAGCAGAACACTCCCACTGGAGGCCAAGGATGAATGAAGAAACCAAGAACGCCATACTGGAAAAGATCAGGGAATATGACAGAATAATCCTTGCCCGCCATGTCAGACCCGACGGAGATGCCGTGGGCTCCTCCCACGGCCTTGCCGAGATCCTCAGACTGAGTTTTCCGGACAAGGAGATTCTAGTCTCCGACGAAGACATCTCGGATGCACTTGAGTTCACCCAGACAGAAGAAACCGATCCGGAAATCCTGGATTACAGCAATGCCCTTGCCATAGTCCTGGATACGGCGAATCTGGAGCGTCTTGCGAACAAGCGCATAACCGAAGCGAAGGAACTGATAAAGATAGACCATCACATCGACCGCAACCCGTACGGTGACATCAGCTGGGTAGAGGACGAGAGATCCTCCGTATGCGAGATGATTGCCGACTTCTTGTACACATTCAGGGACGTCCTGCAGTGCAACCTCAGGGCCGCAACCCTTCTGTACATGGGAATCATCACCGACAGCGGCAATTTCAAGTATTCTGCGACCAACGGGGATACACTCAGACTTGCAGGATACCTCCTGGACATGGGAGTGGACATCCAGACGCTGAATTCGGAACTGGAGCTCAGACCCTATGAGTTCTACAAATTCCAGGCCTGTATCTTCGACAAGATGAAGCTGACGGAAAACGGAGTCGCATACCTCTACGTGGACAAGGAAATGCAGGAGCGCTTCCACCTCACAAGATCCCAGGCAAGCGACAGCGTCGATTTCATGAGCGGAATCAGAGGCACTCTGGTCTGGATTGCATTCATAGACAATCCCGACGGATCTATCAGAGTCAGACTGCGCTCCAGGTTCATGCCGATCAACAACCTTGCCGAGCGCTACGACGGAGGTGGCCATGCCAACGCATCGGGTGCCACTGTGAACAGTCTCCGGGAGATGCAGGCCCTGGTGAAGGATGCAGATGCACTCATCAAGGAATACAAAGAGAACAATGGAGGCTGGATTTGAGAATACTTGTCACCAACGACGACGGAATCAGAGCCCCCGGACTTGAGATTCTCGCCAACTGGGCAAGAAAGCTCGGAGAGGTCACAGTGATTGCCCCCAAGTTCGAGCAGAGTGCCAAAAGCCACAGCATAAACATACACAACCCCTTCGAGGCAAAACAGGTCAGATGGCTGGAAGAAGTGGAATGCTACAGCGTCGACTCGTCACCGGCCGACTGCGTCAGATTCGCAATCAATGGCCTGTACAGGGACTTTGACCTGATTTTCTCAGGCATCAACCGCGGATTGAACGTCGCTGACGACATTGCATATTCCGGAACAGATGCGGCCATCTTTGAAGCCGCACACCTTGGATACAAGGCCGTTGCGTTCTCAACAATCCCCATCTCCTTCAAATGGGCAGAGGAAAGCCTGGACCTTGTCTGGAAACATATAACCGACAACCGTTATCTGGAACACAACGGAATCTGGAACGTCAACATCCCGGAAGACCCCAAGGGCATACTTCTGACACGCCAAGGCAGAGCCTACTTCAGGGACGTCTTCGACGAGGCAGGCACGGACATGTACATTGCGCGCGGAACTTCGTTCTATGAGAACTCGGGAAAACTGGAAGAGGACATTGACGCCGTGATGAACGGATACATATCCATAACCCCGCTGTCCGTGGACCATACGGCCATGGATGTCTTCAGAAAACTGAGCAAATGAGGATTTAAAGGGCCTTATTCCTCGATTCCCACATCGGATCCGGAAAGAACCTCGAGACCTGCGGCTGCAAAGACGCTGGACTTCTCGTTTGTCTGGAAGACCATGATGGCGCTTGTGGTGCCGTTCCCGCCCAGCATCGAATACATGTACTCGATGCTTATGTTCTTTTCGGCAATGACATCGAGGATTCCGGCAAGTCCGCCCGGCTGGTCCGGAACCTTGACAGCAACGACATCGGTGCTGCTGCAGACCAGCGACTCGGAGGTGAGCACGCTTATTGTCTTTCTGGGCTTGTCGGTGATGATTCTCAGAACCCCGTAGTCCGATGTCTCGGCAATGTTCAGGGCCTTGAGGTCAATTCCCGCATCGGCGAGAATCCTGCACATGTGGGCAAGCTGGCCCGGCTTGTTCTCAAGGAAAACCGAAATCTGTCTGACTTCCATACTGCCTCCCGGTATCAGATCTTTCTTCTGTCTATGACTCTGACAGCCTTGCCTTCGCTTCTGACAATGGACTTCGGCGCGACAAGGTGGACGTTGGCGTAGATTCCGAGCATAGCCTTGAGCTCGGCCACAAGGGTCTTCTCCTGGGCGGTGATCTTGCTCAGGCTGTCGGAGAAGTTCTCGCTCGTCATCTCTATCATAACATCCAAAGTGTCGCTGTTGTTCTCTCTATCTACGATAATCTGATAATTCGCGGCGTAGCCCTGCTGGATGAGGACAGTCTCGATCTGTGACGGGAAGACGTTCACACCCTTGACGATCAGCATGTCGTCGCTTCTGCCCATAGGTCTGGACATCTTCACGAACGTACGGCCGCACTCGCATTTCTCCTCGGAGAGGATGCAGATGTCGCGTGTTCTGTATCTGAGAAGCGGGAAACCCTTCTTCGTGAGCGATGTGATGACAAGCTCTCCCTTGGAACCCATCGGGAGGGGCTCGCAGGTATCCGGATCGATGATCTCGGCAAGGAAATGGTCCTCGTTGATGTGCATGCCCTTCTGTACGCTGCACTCATAGGCCACGCCGGGGCCGCTGAGCTCGGTAAGGCCGTAGATGTCGTGGGCCTTGATGCCCAGCGAGGATTCGATCGAGGCCCTCATGTCGTCGCTCCATGCCTCGGCACCGAAGATTCCGCGTCTGAGGCGGATGGTATCGCGCAGGCCACGTTCGTTGATTGTCTCGGAAAGATATGCGGCATAGGACGGGGTGCAGCAAAGAACCGTCGAACCCAGGTCCTGCATGAACTGAAGCTGCCTGTCCGTGCTTCCGGAAGACATGGGCAGAACCAGACATCCAAGCTTCTCGGCTCCGCCGTGAAGGCCCAGGCCTCCGGTGAAAAGACCGTAGCCATAGCAGACCTGGACAACATCCTCGTCGGATATTCCGGCTGCAACGAGGGCACGAGCCACGCAGTCATCCCAAAGATCTATATCATCCTTTGTGTAATAGGCCACCACACGCTTTCCTGTGGTTCCGCTTGTGGAGTGGATTCTCACACAGTCCTTCAAAGGTACGCCACGCAATCCGTCGGGATAGGAGTCACGCAGGTCGTCCTTCTTGAGGAACGGAAGCTTGGAGATGTCCTCCACTCCCCTGATGTCGTCCGGACAGACCCCGAGGGCCTCCATCTTGTGCCTGTAATAAGGTACGTTATTCCAGACGAATCTGACCTGTTCGACAAGACGTCTGCTCTGAAGGCTGCGGATCTCATCTCTGGATGCGCACTCAATGTCTTTCTGATAATATCCTTCCATGTGAGACAATCTATCTTTTATGGGCATCATTGTTCAATCACCTGACGGGCTTAATGACAAGTAAGACGGCCACAATGCAGGTCTTCGTGCCGCTTCCCTCCAATCCGTACTTGCCCGCAGCTTCACAGATGCTTTAGTATAGTCAACATGAGAGGTCAGACTCTCCAAGGAGTTCTTATGTCAAAGAAGCTTGTTTCTGTTCTTGTAATCATGCTTGTCATCGTCACATTCGCATTCTCACAGGCTGCCACAGAGCGCATCACGCCGCGCATCGGAATCATATCAGCCATGGAGAATGAAATCCGTGTCCTTCTGGACAATGCGAAAATCGACCATGTGGAAAACTACGGTGGTCAGGACTTCCATGTGGGTACCCTCTGCGGAAAAGATGTGGTCATTGTACAGGCCGGCATCGGAAAAGTCCTTGCCGCCTCCGGAGCCGCGACAATGCTCAACAGATACAACATCTCAACCGTGATTTTCACAGGAATCGCAGGCGGAGTCGGAGACAAGACCAGGGTTCTGGACATAGTCGTAGGCACAGACCTGCTCCAACATGATTTCGGAATGGTCACCCATGACGGTTTCGTCTGGAATGCCACAGGAAGCATGAGATGCTATAGCGACGACAATCTCGTGGATATGGCCTATGACGCTGCAGTGGAGAAACTCGGAGCCGAACATGTGTTCAAGGGAACAATCGTAACCGGCGACCAGTTCATTGCTTCCGACTGGTACGTCAGTGAACTGCAGACAAAATTCGATGCAGTTGCATGTGAGATGGAAGGAGCTGCAGTGGCTACAGTCTGCGACCAGTACTCCACACCGTTTGTCGTGATCAGGGCGATGTCGGACAAGGCGGACGGACTGGCCGAGGAGACCTACATCAACATGGCAGACATAGCTGCGAACAACTCAAGCGCCATAGTCATGGCAATGCTTAAGAAGATGTGAAACAGACCATACATTGAATCCGGGGAGGTAATGGATGGAATTCAAAGAAGTCGTCAAAGAAAGGTTCTCATGTAAGAAATTCGGTCCCAGACAGGTTGGGGACAATGTGATCAGGGCCATTCTTGAGGCAGGACGCCTTGCGCCCACAGCAAAGAACCTGCAGGAACAGCACGTCTATGTCCTTCAGTCAGCCGAATCCCTTGCCGCTGTGGACAAACACACACCGTGCCGATACGGAGCACCGACGGTCCTTCTGGTGGCATTCGACAAGAACAATGTCTTCACATATCCGGGAGGACAGAGGACATCAGGTGTGGAGGATGCATCCATCGTAGCCACACATCTCGTGCTCGCCGCCGCTGATGAAGGCGTGGACAGTTGCTGGGTCAACTTCTTCGACCCCGACAAACTTGCAGCGGAGCTCGGGCTTCCGGAAAACGAGGAGATTCTGATGCTTCTGGATCTTGGTTACGGAGCCGAAGGTGCACAACCACTTCCGAACCACAGCTCAAGAAAGCCGCTGTCCGAAACCGTCACCTGGTGCTGGTAAGACATATGCCGGTCCTTTGACCGGCATCATCAGTCAGAAAGTCTCGATAGGTTCCACTCCCATCTCGGCGGCGCATGCATTGACTGACGCCACAATCTCGGGAAGGATCTCCAGATAACCTGTCTCCTCCGACTCCATCAGTTTGCGGGTCGAGTTCTCGCCGGGCATCGTTATGCCCTTGCTACCCTTAGCAGGTTTCGAGTTCTTGAGTTCCGAAATGCGGGCATCCATGTCCTCGTTGTACTTCTCCCTCTCATTGAAGGCATCAACGTCCAGCGCCATCATGAACACTCCCGGACCTCCGCACTTGTCGGCGGCCCTGATTCCCGTGGCTCCTCCGAAAAGGACACCGGCGAGGACATCCACCATCACATCCATGGCCCAGCCCTTGTAGCCCGCCATGATCGGAACGGTATAGAAATCGCTCATTTTCGTGGTGGGCACCCCGTCCCTGTCCAGACCCCAGCCCTCGGGAATCTCGGTCTTGCCCTGAAGCATCATGTTGGTGATCTTTCCGTTGGCCACAGTCGCCATAGCCATGTCCAGTGATGGCGGAATCTCCTTTCCTGCAGGAGCGGCGACGGCAATCGGATTGTTTCCGATCATCTTCTCGCATCCGCCGTAAGGAGCGACGGTGGCAACCGCAGAACTCAGAACAATGCCCACCATTCCGGCCTTCTGGGCCATCTGGGCATAGTAAGCAAGGGCTCCGAAATGGTTCGCTCCCTTGATGCAGACAATTCCGACACCATTCTTTCTGGCCTTTGCAATCGTCTCCTCCATGCCGAGGTATCCGATCACCTGACCGGCCGAACGCTTTCCGTCCCACACGGCTATTGTTCCGTTGTCCCTGACGACCTCGTATTCAACATTGGCCTTCATCTCTCCGGCCCGGATCATCCTAAGATATCTGGGTGCAGCCACAATTCCATGTGTCATGACACCCCGCTGGTCGGTTTCCACCAGAACTTTTGCCATGATCTGAGCTTCATGGGCATTCATTCCTAGTTTGCCGAAAAGCTGTGCGATTACTTCTCTTGCATCCGATACCCTGATTTTGACCATTTTCCGATCTCCTCCCCTTAATTAGTTTCTGCCTACCCGTTAATAGACCGAGCCCGGAGTCTCGTTTTCGATTACCACCGTGTCGCTGACCAGATCGTGGATCATGGAACTGGTCTTGGTGACGAACAGAAGCGCGACGTTCGCGATCATCATGATGAAGATGATTGCAAAGCCTACGATTCCCGGACCGTTCATGATTCCGATTGCGTTGAATATCGTAATCAGAATCAGGAGAACCGGAATCATGGTCTCAATCAGGTATTTTCCGACAAAAGTCCTGAGAATGAGCGAGACCACGGTCACATCGGATCCGTCCTTTTTCACCACAGCAAGTCCGAATCCCTTCTTGCCCAGAGTCCGGCCGTTCTTCAGAAGCAGAGGAACAATGAACTCAAGGATCAGGAATCCCAGAAAAAGCGAAAGAGCCGCGACCGTGATTATGATCCTTATCAGGGCACTGAGAGCACCGAGAATCTCCATGTCGGAGTTCATTGCCTCCACGGCGGCCTCGTATCTGGCCTTTGTAGCCGGTTCCAGAGCCTCGTAGTCTTCCTGAGAGACAATCTGGTCGAACTTCACGTCATACTTGTCGGCATAGCGCTCTATGCCCGAGGTGTATGTGTCGATGTGTTGCCTGTAGCCCATGACGTTCGCAAGCAGGAACGCAAAGCCCACGGCGACTATCAGAAGAATGATTCCATCCAGAAGGAAAGCGGAAGTCCTTTTAAGAAGGCTCCCCTTTTTGTATTCGGTCGTCATAGCGTAACTATAGCCAAGGACAGCCTTGCAATCAAGTTGAAGTGTTTGCCAAGCCCTGCATTTATGCTATCATCAGTCCAGCATGCACAGGCGGGGAAAATGAACAGATTACTGATAATCAATCCGGGCTCCACATCCACAAAAATCAGCGTTTTCGACGAGGACAGATGCCTCTTCACGGAGGGTGTCTTCCACGATGCCCCGGAGCTTCTGCGATACCCCACAACCAACGACCAGATGCCGTTCAGAACCCAGGTGATCCTGGACATTTTGGGAAAACACGGCATTGATATTTCATCGATCAACGTCTGGGTCGGACGCGGTGGCTGCGCGTATTCCCAGAAATCAGGAGTGATGGAGATAGACAAACGTCTTGTTGACGACACCGCCGCCGACAAGGGAGGAAGCGACCACCCTGCAAAGCTCGGTGTGATGCTCGCCTACCAGTTCTGCACGCAGTACGGCGGAAAAATGTACACCCTCAATCCGACGAACGTGGACGAGCTTTGCGACTACGCCCGCATCACCGGAATCCGGGGACTCTACAGACGTGCCCAGACCCATGTCCTGAACCAGAAGGCAGTGGCGAAAATCCATGCGAAAACCATTGGTAGAAGCTATGAAAGCTGTTCGTTCATCGTCTGCCACATAGACGGAGGAATCACCATCACCGCCCACAAAAACGGCAGGATGATAGACAGCACCGAGGGTGCCGGCGGCGACGGTCCCTTCTCTCCCACACGCCTGGGAAGCATACCCGTCATGGAACTGGCGAACTATGCCGACACCCACAGCACAGAGGAACTGCGTGCAATGTGCTCCAGATCCGGCGGTTTTGTGAGCCATTTCGGCACATCCAACGCAGAAACCGTCCACAGGCAGATGGAGGCCGGCGACAGAAAGGCCACGACAATCTGGAACGCGATGGTCTACCAGATCTGCAAGAGCATCGGTGCCATGGCCGCCGTTCTTGAAGGCAACGTGGATGCCATAGTCCTCACAGGCGGCCTTGTCCGCTATCAGGACATAATCTATGCGATCGAAACCAGATGCTCGTTCATAGCACCTGTCGCATCCTATCCCGGCGAGGTCGAGCAGGAAGAGCTTGCCGGAGCTGTCCTCGACGTTCTCAACGGCAGGGACAAGGCGTTCAGATATACGGGAAAGCCTGTTTTCTCAGGCTTCGACTGGGACTGATTATTCCGGAGGGAGAATGTTCACATATTCAAGAAAGGCACAGTATCATGAGACCGACAAGATGGGGATCATCCACCACTCCAACTACATCAAGTGGCTGGAAGAGGCCCGCATCGCCTACATGGAGCACCTTGGCTACGGCTTCGACAAGGTCGAGCAGCTCGGCATTGTCTCACCCGTTGCAGGCATCAGCATCTCATACAAGACCCCGGTCCTCTTCAACGAGACCGTGGACATCCAGATTACCCTCACACGCTACAGCGGAGTCATCCAGGAAGTGTCCTACAACATCGTCAAACAGGGCACGGGAGAGCTCTGCGCCACAGCTGTTTCCAAGCACTGCTACCTTAAGGACGGCAAGGTCGTCAACCTGAAGCACGAGATTCCCGAACTCGACCGCCTTTTCGCCTCAGAGCTTGTCAAATAGCGGTTTGGCAAACGGCATAGGCGTGCGATAATTGACTTTTTGAACGGTTATAGAGAATATATACATATAAGAAATTTGTATAAGGAGATTTCTAGATGAGCAATATTGATCAGATCATCGCAAGGGAAATACTTGACTCACGCGGCAACCCCACAGTTGAGGTTGATGTCATCCTCGAAGACGGTTCATTCGGCCGTGCAGCAGTACCTTCCGGCGCATCCACAGGTGTCCACGAGGCAGTCGAGCTCCGTGACGGAGACAAGAAACGCTATCTCGGCAAGGGAGTCCTCAAGGCTGTTGACAACGTCAACAACATCATCGCTCCGGCAATCGAGGGTATGGATGCCCTTGATCAGGTCGCAATCGACCGCGCAATGATTGCTCTTGACGGAACACCCAACAAGGGCAAGCTCGGTGCAAACGCAATCCTGGCAGTTTCAATGGCAGTTGCCCATGCAGCAGCCGAGTACCTCGGCCTGCCGCTCTACAAGTATCTTGGCGCCTTCCACGCCTGCGTCCTCCCCGTTCCGATGGCAAACATCCTCAACGGCGGTGCACACTCAGACAACAAGGTCGACTTCCAGGAGTTCATGGTCATG
>CADBOI010000119.1 GCA_902796335.1 uncultured Spirochaetales bacterium | reverse complement strand
GTCATGGGATGCATCATAGTGATGGTCCTGATCCTGCTCCACAGGAATTTCTCGTATGCGCTGATGTTCCTGGCCCTGATGGTGACAATGTTCGCAGTGGGAGGGGTCGGACTCTTCGGTGTCATACTTCTTCTGCTTTATGCTGCGGTTCCGGTTGGATGCATCGTACTATCCAAATCCGAAAGGATCCTTGCAGTTGCCAGGTTCCTCATTCCAGGTCTGGGTTCCAGTTCAAGGACCGCAGACATCATGGCTGTAAAGTCGGCCATCGCCAGCGGCTCGTGGTTCGGAAAAGGCCTTGGCGGTGGTGTCTTCAAGGTTGGTTTGATTTCGGACATCGCAGGAAAGAACATACTTGCATGCATCTGCGAGGAGCTCGGTTTCCTAGGTGCTGTGATGATATTGCTATTCTTTGCATTCTATGCATTTGTCGGATATCTGACAGCTAAGAGCATAAGAAGGAGCAACGGCTTCTACTCGAATCTTTCAACAGGTATAACAACCATGGTGATCTGGCAGCTGCTGCTGAACATCGCATGGGTTCTGGGTTATCTTCCGGGAGAGGGCCTTCCGATGCCGTTCTTCTCATACGGAGTGAATGTAGTTGTTGTTCTTTTCGAAAGCGGTGTACTGTACAGGATAACCAGAAAGAAGATTACTTCGGACGAGAACGACAAGGTTCTTGAATCGATACAGGATGAACTGATGTTCCCAGAGAGATACGAATTTGAAAACACTTGAGAAGGTCCTGCTTGTACTGATAATCGTCCTGCTGGCTGCCGGAGTCTATGTGGCGCTGAGGAACATCGATTTCTTCAATGTGGAGGAGATCGATGTTTCAGTGTCCGGACCTGTCACGTACGTGTCGACGGACATGCAGAGGATCCTCAATCCGCTGAAGGGCAGGAACATATTCGAGATCAATCTCAGGAGCCTCAGGAAATCGCTCGAGGCATTCGACGGCGTACGGGAGGTCAAGATACGCCGATTCTATCCGGGAAAGCTGATCATCGATATACAGTACAACGAGATGTCGCTCAAGGCATACTGTCTGGAAGAGCAGAATCCTGAGGCTTCCGTTTCCTACTACTTCATCCACGACAACATCCTTGAGGAGGTGGGACAGAACACCTGGGAGGAGTTCGACAAGCTGGCCAGTGTGGAACTTAACCCGGCCTATGCCCAGATGGTCATGAAATGGGGCAGCGACAACGGCTTCAGGGACATGGTCATCTTGGCCGAACATTTGGCAGACAACAACTTGATAACAAGTATGAAATATGACAATAATAACGGTAACGAATTCGGAAGGCTCGTTATCGATATTTCGTCACTGAACGCAACTCTCTACGTCAGGGAGCTTGTCGGTGTACAGCGTCTGGACGAGGCGTTGGAGGTAATCAGTAGCCAGTTTTCCGCAGGTGGCGGTACGGTTGTTTATGATCTGTACCCAAACACCTTGGTTAAAAGGACTTAGGAGGCGGGAATGGCTTCTGAGAGAATAATGATGGGATTGGACATAGGATCTTCCTGGGTCAGGGCCGTCATCGGGTCGCTGAACAAGGAAGGCCAGCTCATGGTCGACAGCATCTGCGAGCGTCCGAGCGAAGGTGTCCGTTCCGGTGTGGTTGTGAACGTCGAGCAGACACTCAAGACCATTGCCTCGGTCATCCAGGAGGCGGAGCTTCAGGCCGGTGTCGAGGTCCAGAGCGTCATCACCGGAGTAGGCGGAGCATCCGTTGCAGGTACACAGTCACAGGGTGTTGTGGGAATCAACACCAAGGATCTGGAGATCTCATCCAACGACATCTATCATTCGCTTGAGGTTGCAAGAGCATTCGAGCTCCCTGTTGACAGGGAGATTCTGCATACATTGGTCCAGGACTTCTCCGTGGACGGCAAGAGCGGTATCAAGGATCCGGTTGACATGACGGGACACAGGCTTGAGAGCAAGGTCCTGATAGTCACGGGATCGGCCAGCAACTGCTCCAACACAAGAAAGGCACTCCAGCGGGCGGGAATCAACCAGTCGAGGCTGGTCCTTTCCTCTCTGGCAGATGCCGAGGTTGTTCTCAGTTCCGACGAGAAGGAGATGGGGACGATTCTCATCAATCTGGGAGGTTCCACTGCCAACATGATCGTCTACCAGAACGGTTCGCCGTACTATGTGGGCGGTGTGGATCTGGGATCTGGCAGCGTCACCAACGACATCGCCTACATGCTGAACAAGCCCAAAATGGTCGCCGAGCAGGTCAAGGTTGAGAGCGGAAGCTGCTACATCCCCAATGTCCAGTCAGACGAGAAGATAATCATCCCGCAGGTCGGCGGTCTTCCGGCCATCCAGATGCCCAAGAGCGAGCTCTGCAAGATCATCGAGCCGAGAATGGCCGAGATCTTCTCCATGCTCAAGAAGGATCTGGATTCAAAGCTCCCGCCGGGAACATACGGCGGAGGTGTGGTCCTGGTTGGCGGAGGATCCCTCCTTTCGGGTGTCACGGACCTCGCCTCTGAGATTTTCAGGATGCAGGCCAGAATCGGTTTCCCGGAGGCTCTTCCGGGACTGGACAGGTCCTACATCAACCCGAAGTACACAACCGTCCTGGGTCTGCTGAAGACCGAGGCAAAGAAGGCAGGCTCCTCATCGGGCAGCCGCGGAAAGAAGGACAAGCATACCAGCAAATCCGAAGGTTTCTTCGGAAAGGTTGCAGGGTTCTTCAAGACGATAATCTGATATTGGAACAGGAATTAGAAGAGGAATAACATGGATTTCGGAATTATCGAGGATTTGCTTCATGACGAACAGACTCCACCTACCGACATCAAGGTAATCGGTGTTGGCGGAGGTGGTGGAAACGCCATAAACAGGATGATCGAGAGCGGTCTGAAGAAGGTCACTTTCGTCGCCATGAACACGGATGTGCAGGCTCTGCAGCGTTCCAACGCCCAGGTCAGGATTCCTATCGGAAAAGAGCTGACCGGTGGTCTCGGAGCAGGTGGAATCCCTGAGATGGGACAGAAGGCCGCCGAAGAGAGCAAGGACGAGATCCGCGAGATCCTCGAGGGAACCGACATGGTTTTCATCACCGCAGGTATGGGCGGTGGAACGGGAACAGGTGCTGCTCCTGTGGTTGCCGAGCTTGCCAAGGGAATGAACATCCTCACCGTCGCAGTCGTGACAACCCCGTTCGCTTTCGAGGGTAGAAAGAAACTCCAGTTCGCAAACGAGGGAATCGAGAGACTGAGAAAGAACGTCGATACCCTGATCCTGATTCCCAACCAGTACCTCCTCAAGGTTGCCGAGAACAACACTCCGATCAAACAGGCCTTCCTCATGGCCGATGATGTCCTGAGGCAGGGTGTCCAGGGCATTTCCGAGCTCATCACGGAGCCGGGAGAAATCAACATCGACTTCGCCGACGTCAGAACAGTCATGAAGGGCAAGGGCGATGCAATCATGGGAATCGGTCTCGGAGAGGGTGCCAACCGCGCTGTGGACGCCGCAAGACAGGCAATCAGCAATCCACTGCTTGAGAATGCCAAGATCGACGGTGCCAAGAGCGTTCTGGTCAACCTCACTGCCAGCGACGGCCTGACTCTGCAGGAGTATCAGGACGTTGTCGAGATGATCACCGAGAACTGCGACCAGGATGCTCTGATCATCGCCGGTCAGGCCTACAACCCGGATCTGGGCGACAAGGTCAAGGTCACTGTCGTTGCCACAGGCTTCGAGCGTGAGAGCGTCACTGTCGACATGCCTCAGTTCGAGAAGAAGCAGCCGCGTTTCGACCAGTTCATCAACAACGCAAACAACAGCGCATCCCAGAATGCCGCTCCTGCCGCTTCCCAGAACAACACTCCGAAAGAGCAGCCAAAGAAGCCTGAGGAGGTCATCTCGATCAACAGATGGCAGGATCTTCAGACCCAGCTGGGACGCAGACAGGCTCCGAACGCCAATCCGACTGATTATTCCATCCCATCCATTCTCAGATATCAGAGAAACGATGAGGATAACAAGTGAACTCTGACAGCGATTCGCTTTTAGGCGAGTTCACAGAAAGCCTTCTGATAGA
Organism: uncultured Spirochaetales bacterium; assembly: GCA_902796335.1. Taxonomy (GTDB): domain Bacteria; phylum Spirochaetota; class Spirochaetia; order Sphaerochaetales; family Sphaerochaetaceae; genus UBA9732. The sequence continues at coordinate 6,723 of CADBOI010000119.1, read as the reverse complement.
GAAGCATGCATCCAAAGCAACCCGTGATGTCTACGGGAGAGAGGTTGCATGCTTCCTTTCTTATGTACAGGACAACGGACTTGATGTCTCGACCGTCAGCACGTCAGAGCTGAAGGACTATCTTCTCCACAGATCGGAGGATGGGCTTTCGTCAACTACGCTGGCACGGGTCATCACCGTGCTGAGGGCGTTTTTCTCATACCTTCAGAATTCGGGTATACGCAAGGACGACCCCACGGAGCTTCTTCCCAAAAACAGGGAACCCAAGAGACTTCCAGAGACTATCAACATCAACGCCGTCCAGAGCATTCTGGATGCAATAGACACAGGCACTGACATAGGGTACAGGGACAGGACGATGTTCGAACTCATCTACTCGTGCGGACTCCGGGTGAGCGAGTGCGCAAATCTGCGAGTGGACCGTTACTACAGTCTTGAGAAGAAAATAGTTGTGCTTGGAAAGGGGGACAAGGAGAGAATGGTTCCCGTCGGTGATGTGGCCGCATCGTATCTTGCCACATACATCTCCAGCGTAAGGCCCAGGCTTCTGGGTGGTGCAAGGAGTCCCTATCTTTTCATCAGTCAGGAAAAGCGTGTCATTACACGGTCGGAAATCTGGTACAGACTGAAGAAATACTGCGACCTTGCGGGGGTGGATTCCAAGGTCCATACACTCAGGCACAGCTTCGCAACCCATCTGCTTCAGAACGGTGCGGACCTGAGGTCCGTGCAGGAACTGCTGGGCCACAGCGACATAAGGACCACCGAAATCTACACCCATGTGAACACGGACGATCTGTTCAGGGCCTTCGAAGCGGCCCATCCGGATGAGAAATCCGAAAAAAAATAAACTTTTTTCGACCGAAAGCTTAATAAAAACAGCAAAAAGCCTGAATAGGGTTCTTGAAAAGGAGGATCCGATATGGACTTTGACTGTATTGAGATTGAGCGCAGGTTAGCCATAGGGCTTAACGACTATCTTTCCATCGCGCAGAGACACCGTCTTGTACGTTCGGGAATGCCGTTGGAGAAGATCGCAAAGGAAGACGAGAGATTCAGGCTGTACAGAAGGGAGACGCGCGATGCCATCCACTGGCTGTCCAGAAGCAGGGATAACTCGATCATCTGGTACGGAGAGGAGGACTTCCCTGAGTTCAGACCTCTCAAGGCCCATCTTCCGTACATGATCATGTGCTCGGGGAAAAGACCTGATCCCAAAAGCAGCTGCGCGGCTATTATCGGGACAAGGCATGCCACCTATGCCGGAATCCAGGAGGCTTTCAGATTGGGGATGGAGGCGGTTCAGAACTCCATCCAGGTCGTTTCCGGCTTTGCCGAGGGGATAGACCAGGGTGGAATGAGCGGTGCGATTGCAGGCGGAGGTCCGTGCATAGGGATTCTTGCCTGCGGCCACAACGTGGAGTATCCGGGGCTGACAGCTGTGATGCGAAGAAGGATTCTGGATTCCGGAGGATGTGTCCTGAGCCGGTTCATGCCTAACCAGACGCCATACAAGAGCAACTTCATATCCCGGAACATGGTGATTGCGGCATATTGCAGCTTTGCAATCGCAGTTCAGGCACCCGGACGTTCGGGAACGCTCAGTACCTGTGAGTTCGTCACTCAGATGGGAAAGGATGTCTATGTGGGCAGCCAGGGGATAGGGGACAGATACGTCCAGGCAGGGACATCGGCACTTTTCAGAGACGGAGCCAAGGTAATCTCTACTCTTTCCGATTGCCCGTTATCAGGGATCGATTTCCGTTTCCACGTGCTGGAATGCGGTGAGGACAACACTCAGGACGATGTCTTTGGATTCACCCAAAGATTCGGAGACAGGACCTATGTGGTGAAGGAACTCATTGGCTGATTCGTCAAAAGTCTGTAGAATACAGATATGGCGGATTCCGTTTCCACTGCTTCGGACAAGCAGGCACAGAACAGGGCTTACATCGACTCGTTCCTCTCTTATCTCAAGGATGTCCAGGGCTACTCCGAGAAGACGGTGATATCCTATGCACACGACCTGAAGAGGCTGGACGAGTTTCTTGTCTCGCATGACCTCGGTGTTTCCGAAATGGTCTATGAGGATGCCCGTGCGTTTGTCGCCGACCTGTATGACCAGAATCTGAGCCATGCGAGCATAAACCGCATCCTCAGCGGCAACAGGATGTTCTTCAGAAGCCTTCTTGAGAACTCTGTGGTCAAGGTGGATCCGTTCAAAAGGGTCTCGGGAGCCAAGAACACAAGGAAAATCCCCACGGTTCTTGCCCGAGAGGAAATCGAGATGATCCTCAGTTGCCCGACGGACGACTACACGTCACTGATGGAAGTCACAATGTTCAATCTTTTCTACTCGACCGGTTGCCGACTGAGCGAGGTCATGGACATGAAGATACAGGACATAGATTTCGACAGAAGGCGCATCCTTGTCACAGGAAAAGGGAACAAGCAGCGATTTGTCTTTCTGACAAACAGGGCAAAGGAGATGCTCGGGTAGTACCTTCCCCAGAGGAATGAGGTCCTGAGCCGGCTGAAAGCGGAGGATGACGGCACCGTTCTGATCAATTCCAAGGGAAAGAAGTTGCCGCTTTCGACTGTTCACAGTATTTTTGACAAGTACAGACTGAGGCTTGGCCTCAGCAAGAAATTCACTCCTCATGTCTTTCGGCATTCGTTCGCGACGCATCTGATTGACAATGATTCGGACATCAGGGTGGTTCAGGTCCTTCTAGGCCACGAAAGCATAGGGACCACGCAGATTTACACCCATGTGACGGGCAAAAGACTTGAGGAAGTCTACAGAAACAGCCATCCGCACGGGAGGAATGACGAATGAGTTTCAGAGGAACGACCATCATAGCGGTCAGGAAAGACGGTAAGGTCTGCATTGCAGGTGACGGACAGGTCACCGCAGGCGATACAATAATGAAGGGCAACGCCCACAAGGTAAGAAAGATCTATCAGGACAAGATCATAGTCGGTTTTGCCGGAGGCACATCCGATGCCATCACCCTCAGGGAGCTTCTTGAGAAGAAACTCGCCGAGGTCAACGGCGACCTCACAAGAGCATCGGTCAACCTTGCAAAGGAGTGGAGGATGGACCGTGCACTTCACAAGCTGGAGGCCATGATTCTCGCCACGGACGGAAAGAAGATCTTCCTCATCACGGGAACAGGAGATGTCCTTGAGCCGGAATACGATGCCGTTGCCATCGGAAGCGGCGGAAACTACGCCGTGTCGGCCGCCAGAGCCTATCTGGACTGCGCCAAGGATCTCAGTGCAAAGGAGATCGCTCTGAAATCCCTGCAGATTGCAAGTTCGATCTGCATCTACACCGACACGAACTTCACATATGAGGAGATTGGATGATGGCCGACCAGATTGCCGTAAACGAAGAGAAAGCCCTGAGTGTTCAGGATGATATAAACAGAAAGCCGCTCTCACTGGATGAGATGGTCCCGTCACAGATCGTGTCGGAGCTCAACAAGTATGTCATAGGACAGGAGAAGGCAAAGCGCACCATAGCGGTGGCTCTGAGAAACAGGACAAGAAGGAAGAGACTTCCCGACAAGATCCGCGAAGAGGTCTATCCGAAGAACATAATCATGATCGGACCCACAGGTGTGGGAAAGACGGAGATCGCAAGGCGTATTGCCAGACTCTCCAATGCCCCGTTCATCAAGGTTGAGGCCACAAAGTACACTGAAGTCGGTTATGTGGGCCGCGATGTCGAGTCCATGGTGCGTGACCTCATGGGAAGCGCCGTATCCATGGTCAGACGCGAGCTTGCAGCAGCCAATGCAAAGGCCGTAGAGGAAAGGGTGGAGGAAAGAATCCTTGACCTCCTCATTCCCAACGTCGGTTCCACAGCAAACACCGATGTCCAGTTCGACAATGCGAGAATCAGCGCGCGCGAGCAGATCCGCGCACAGCTGCGCGCAGGTCTTCTGGACAACACTGAGGTGGAGATTCCCAGCCAGCTCATGCGCCCCAAGGTGGGTATCGAGCTCATGGGAGGATCCATGGACGACATCCAGAACGCCATGAACAGTCTGGGATCCATTTTCCAGAACGCCACCCAGGGCGGTCCGAGGAACCGCAAGCGCAAGGTTTCCGTCAAGAGAGCCCGGGAGCTGTTCACGGAGGAGGAGTCCGAACGCAGTGTAGACCAGGAGAAGGCCAACGAGATCGCCAAGGAACGCACCGAGCAGATGGGCATCATCTTCATCGATGAGATCGACAAGATCGCCGGAAAGAACAGCTCGTCCTCGAGCCCGGATGTTTCCAGGGAAGGCGTCCAGAGGGACATCCTTCCGATAGTGGAGGGAACCAAGGTCACCACGAAATGGGGCGTAATAGACACGTCACACATCCTGTTCATCGCAGCCGGTGCCTTCCATGTGTCCAAGCCCAGCGACCTGATTCCGGAGCTTCAGGGAAGGTTTCCGCTCAGAGTGGAGCTGGAGGCCCTGTCCGCCGATGACTTCTTCAGAATCCTCAAGGAACCGGAGAACGCAATCACTCTCCAGTACAGGGAGCTTCTGAAGACTGAGGGTGTGGACGTCATCTTCACCGACGAGGCCGTGCATCGCATAAGCGAGATCGCCTATGAGGTCAACTCGACCACAGAGAACATCGGAGCCAGACGTCTGTACACAATCATGGAGACGTTGCTGGACGACCTGAGCTTCAACGCAAGCGAGATGGGCGGACAGACGGTGGAGATCACAAAGGAGTATGTCAACGAGAGACTGTCCAACGTCGTGAAGGACCAGGATCTCAGCAGATACATTCTGTAAGGCTGCCTCTATATAAACTCTAGCCTCTTGTTGAAATTGATGTTATTCTCTGACTGTATACATTTTTCTGGAGATACGAAGTGAACTACATTACCATCGTCGCACCGACATATGAGGATGCCGTGAAATCCGCCCGTGAGCAGTACGGGGACAGGATTAGGATCCACAGCAGAAAGGACGTTGTTGAGAAAGGTTTCCTAGGTATCGGCAGAAAAAGACACTGCGAGCTTACGTGTTTCCTCGCCGACGGCGAGGGCCCTAAAACAGCCAAGACCGAGGTTCATGAGTCCAAGCCAGCACAGCGTGACAGTTCTGAGATGATCAGGGAGAAGGAAGACGAGAGGGATATGAAGCGCTTCGAACGCGAGGCCTATACTCCGGATCCCGATTCGAACACTCCGGATCCGGCCCTTGAGCCTGATGAGCCCGTTGTCCTCGACGATATCCCGGTTGAACAGACACATGAAGAAACCCCGGCACCGGCTCCGGAGCCGGAACCCAAGGTGGAGAAGGATCCTCTTGAGGACCTGATGAAGCATGCCAGGTCCGTCCTTTCGATGAACGATTTCTCTGAAGACTACATCAGATGGATTGTCTCGGATCTGCGCAAGCAGCTTGAGCCTGCACTTCCGGCAGTTCCTTCCAAGAACGAGTTTGAGCTTCTGATTGTTGACAGGATCGTGAGTTCCGTGGACATCGACCACAACAGCCAGCTCCATCCGCCCAGAATCTTCGCCCTTGTGGGGCCTACGGGAGTAGGGAAGACCACGACCATAGCAAAGATCGCCGCCATCTACGGTACGCTGCCTCCCGAGGAGCTCAGGAAGAAGGTCCGGATCATCACGATGGATTCGTTCAGGGTGGGGGCCTACGAACAGATGGAGAGCTTCGGAAAGGCTCTGAACATCCCAGTTCTGAGGGCTGACGACGAATCCGGTTTCTTCGAGGCCCTGGAGCAGTCCGGCGATGCCGAGCTGATCCTGATAGACACGATAGGAAGAAGTCCCAGGGACAACGAGCTGAACGTGAAGCTCCAGACCATGCTCAACGTTCCGGACCGCAAGGACATCAGATGTTATCTTGCTGTCAGTGCCTCGATGAAGAAGATAGACATCGATAATGTCTTCGACCAGTTCAAGATGTTCAACATCACGTCCGTGATTGTCACAAAGACGGACGAGACCCAGACGATAGGCAACATCCTGTCCATCTGCCATTCCAAGCATATCCCGCTTCTGTTCATCACGGACGGCCAGATGGTACCCCGAGACATACACAAGGCGTCGAGTGCTTTCGTGCTCAGTCTGCTGCGCGGTTTCAGCATGGATTTCAACTCGCTGTGGAACACTCAGATCGGCTCCGACGAGTGAACTCCGATATCCGCCGAAATGATTGCCAAATGCTATCTATAGCGGCTGGATTTATTGACTAGCACTAGAGATTTAGACTATAGTTTACTCGTTAATTCGATATGGAGGATTTTCATAATGAAAGTTGGTATTAATGGATTTGGTAGAATCGGACGTTTCGTCTTCCGCGCAGCTATGAAGAGAAACGACATCGAGATCGTTGGAATCAATGACCTTTGCCCTGTTGATTACCTCGCTTACATGCTCAAGTATGACACAATGCACGGCACATACGAGGGAACAATCGAGGCCGATGTCGAGAAGAACCTTCTCATCGTCGACGGAAAGGCTGTCCGCGTAACAGCTTGCAAGGACCCCAACGAGCTCAAGTGGGACGAGGTCGGAGCAGAGTATGTCGTCGAGTCAACAGGTCTCTTCCTCACAAAGGAGAAGGCTCAGGCTCACATCAACGCTGGTGCCAAGTATGTCGTCATGTCAGCTCCTTCAAAGGATGACACTCCGATGTTCGTCGTCGGCGTCAACGAGAAGAGCTATGTCAAGGGCACACAGTT
>CADBOI010000118.1 GCA_902796335.1 uncultured Spirochaetales bacterium | reverse complement strand
GCTCTGGTCGTGTGTGACGTAGATGGCGGTGATTCCGACTTCCTGCTGGATGCGGCGGATCTCGGTTCTCATCTGGACACGGAGCTTTGCATCGAGGTTCGAGAGCGGCTCGTCGAAGAGCAGGACGGAAGGCTCGATGACAAGGGCTCTTGCCAGGGCGACACGCTGCTGCTGTCCACCGGAGAGCTGGTTGGTCATTCTGGACTCCATTCCCTCGAGCTCGACGAGCTTCAGGATCTTGGTGACCTTCTCTTTGATGACGTCTTTGGGCATCTTGCGGAGCTTGAGACCGTATGCGACGTTGTCGAAGATGTTGTAGTGCGGAAGCAGGGCATAGCTCTGGAAGACCATTGCCGTATCACGCTTGTTCGGTGTCAGCTCGTTGATAGCCTCGTTGCCGAGATAGATCTCACCCTCATCGGGGCTTTCGAAACCGGCGATCATTCTCAGAGTGGTTGTCTTTCCACAGCCGGACGGGCCCAGAAGGGTTACGAATGTGCCGGGCTCGATCTCCAGCGATGTGTCCTTGACAGCGTAGAATTCCTTACCTGTCTTGGGATCCTTGTATATCTTTGAAATGTGTTCAAGGCGAACGCCTTTCTTTTCCTTAGCCATTGTTAGTCAACCTCCTTGATTGCTTTACTGGTTCCGAAGTGCTTGATGACAATGTTCATGATTGTGACGGCACCGTAGGTGATGATTATCAGGATTGTGGCGAATGCACAGGCAAGGCCGTATGCACCCTTCTCTGCGAACTCGTTGATCTGGACAGTGATGAGCAGATAGCTCGGAGTGACCAGAAGAATGATTGCGGAGATAGCCGTGATGCTTCTGACGAATGCCGTGACAAGTCCACTGAGGAACGAATCCTTGATCAGCGGTAGCGTGACGGTGGTGAAGACCTTCATGCTGTCGGCACCCATGTCGTAAGCACTTTCCTCGATCGACTTGTCAATCTGTCGCAGAGCCGCGATACCGCTTCTGGTACCGGTAGGCAGAGACCTGATGATGAAGACGATGACAAGGATTGCACCTGTTCCGTACAGACCCTGGAGGAAACCTGTGTGGAAGACTCCGCCGCTGAAACCTCTGATGTATCCGACACCCAAAACAGTTCCGGGAACTGCCATTGCAAGCATCGAGACTGCCTCAATGAAGCCCTTGGCCTTGAACTTTCTCTTGACAACCAGGTAGGAGATGATCATTGAAAGCAGAGCTGTGATCGGGGCCGAGATGAACGACAGGATGAACGAATCCTTGAATGCCTTGAAGCCCTTGTACCTGGTGAAGACCTGACCGAACCACTTGAATGTGAACGGGAAGAACTTGAAGCCCCAGGTCGGAAACAGAGCTCCGATAGGAACGCAGATGTACATCAGGATGACGAAGCTGGCGCCGAGAGTACAGAAGGCCGAGAGAGGGATTCTGACGCTCTTGTCTTCGATGAGCATTCTTCCTCTGGAAGCCTTTCCTGTGAGGGTGGCGGTGGACTTCTTCTCAAGCACGTACTTCTGGACTGCGAACATGGCCAGCGTGATGCAGAGGAGGACGACAGCCATTGCAGCGGCTCCGGCCTTGTCGTATGCACCTGTGATCTGCAGGTAGATTGTCGTTGCCAGAGTGTCGTACGAACCTCCGATAATCATCGGGTTGGCGAAGTCGGCGATTGACTCGATGAAGGTGACAAGGAATGCGTTTCCGATTCCGGGAAGCAGAAGCGGCAGCGTGACGCTTGTGAAGACCTTCATTCTGGAAGCACCCATGTCACGGGCGGCCTCTTCCAGAGACGGATCTATATTCTTCAGGAGTCCTCTGAACATCATGTAGCAGACCGGGAAGAATGTCAGGGTCTGGACGACGACGATACCCCAGAATCCGTAGACGCTGTTGTCATAGATTCCGAAAAGATATCTGGTGATGATTCCTGACTTTCCGAAGAGCATTATCATGGAAAGAGAGAGAACGAACGGAGGCGAGACAACGGGCAGCATGGAAACCACCTTGAAAAGTCCGCCGGCGAACCTGTTGATTCTCACGTAAATTTCAACATAGGCGAAAAGCAAACCGACAGCCGTGGCGAAAATACCTACGAAAAATCCCACTTTGAGAGTGTTGGTTATTGCTTTTGTGAATGTCGGTATCTGGAAAATTCTCTTGAATACCGAGAACGAGAAACCTCCGTCTCCTACAAAACTGTCCACAAGAAGGATAGCAAGAGGATAGAGGATGAACAATGTAAGGAATGCGATAAGGACGACGATGGTCGTAACCATTATCGGATCAGCGAGCAACTTTCGCCTTTCAAGACGGGCACCCTGGGCGCTAGGCATCTATTCCTCCTCCTTTGATATGATTTAACCAAAATGAGGATGGCGGATAGTCCACCATCCTCATTTGAGCAATTGTAAGTCAGTTTTACAGAATCAATTACTTGACCTGGAATCTTGACTCGTCGCCTGTTGCAGCACCGGCGTTGGCAAGAGCTGTCATGACCTCTGAGATGTACTTCTTGGTGTTTGCTGTTGCATCTTCGAAGTTATAGTCGATGACGTTGTTCGGATCGAGACCGAACTCGTAGGCGATCGTCGGCTGCTCTGCGTTGTCCAGGACCAGGAACTGGTAGGATCCGTTCTCCTTGGCGAGGTTGACGCAGATCGGGGAAAGAGCATACTCGATCCAGAGCTTTGCAGCGTTCTGATGCTTTGCACCCTTGAAGATAGCTGTAGCACCGATCTCACAGGTTGTTCCGCTTGCAGTAATGACAAGACCGATGTTGGTGTAGCCGTTGTCGACGATCTGGTAGATTCCATCGTGGAGGAATCCGATACCGATGACACACTCACCTGTTCCGACGTTCTTGGAAGGACCGGAACCGGACTTTGTGTAAACCTCGATGTTC
>CADBOI010000117.1 GCA_902796335.1 uncultured Spirochaetales bacterium | reverse complement strand
CTCTGGGCGGGGGTCTGTGCAATCAGCTCCTGTGGAAGATCAAATGTAAATTCGCTAATCTTCATCTCTATCTACTCGAACAAATTATTCAATCAAACAGCGTGCCCTGGGCTCCGCCTGCGGCACCGCCGAATCCCGGAAGGAAGTTGCTTCCGTTGGTGTTCATCTGGGCTTCCATCAGATCCTGAAGACCCAGAAGCTCATATGCCTTCGCCGTGACCATCCTTCCACGCGGTGTACGCTTCAGATAGCCTTTCTGGATGAGATAAGGCTCGTAGAAATCCTCAAGGGACTCTATTGCCTCGCCCACGGAAATACTAAGGGTCTCAGCTCCGACAGGACCTCCGCCGTAGAACTCGATGATGGTCCTCAGTATGTTGCGGTCCTGGTCCTCAAGTCCGTTCAGGTCAATTCCCAGGTTCTTGATGCTTCGGTTGACAACATCGGAGGTGATCACTCCGTTTCCGGTGACCTCAGCAAAGTCACGGAAGCGGCGGAGCAGCCTGTTTGCGATTCTTGGGGTTCCGCGAGAGCACTTTGCAAGAAGTACAACAGCATCGTCATCAATCTTCACATCGATAAGTGATGCGCTGCGCTTTATTATCTGGCCAAGCTCCTGCTCGTTGTAGAACTCTATGCGGCAGTTGATTCCGAATCTGGTCTGAAGCGGTGAGCTGACCATACCGGCCTTGGTTGTGGCTCCGATCAGCGTGAAATGAGGGATGGGAATGCGCATGGTCCTTGCGCTCGGTCCCTGCCCTATGACCCAGTCGATCTCAAAATCCTCCATGGCGATGTACAGCATCTCCTCCAGCGCCGGCTTGAGGCGATGGATCTCGTCTATGAAGAAAACGGAGTTCTCCGTGACGTTGGTCAGGATTCCGGCAAGGTCCTTGGGCTTGTCCAGAGCCGGTGCGCTGGTCATGCGGATCTCAGACCCCATCTCGTTGGCGACAATGGATGCCAAAGTGGTCTTTCCAAGTCCCGGAGGCCCTATCAGAAAGACATGGTCGAGGGCCTCGCCCCTGTCGCGGGCAGCCTGGATGAAGACACCGAGGTTCTCCTTGATCTTCTTCTGGCCCTGGAAATCCTTGAGATACTTGGGCCTGAGGATGTTCTCCTGGGCATCCGCCTCCTGAGCGGAGGTCGAGACTATCGATGTGCTCTGAAGAAATTCAACGTCGTCCATCACTCACCTCTATAAGCAGGAATCAGCTCAGCCCCACGACCGCGGATCTGAAAAGCCACTCCTCAACAGCACTCTGGCTGTGGGATTCCACGTACTGCTCGTTGTCCTTAAGAAGCTTTGCAACTGTCTCGAGGACCTTCTTTTTGTCATAACCCATCTCTACCAGGGCATCGATGACATCCTGGTATTTCTTGGAGTTGCCGGATGCCACGTTCTGCGGCTTGGAGGCCTCCTGAGTGAACACGAGAGTATCCCTGAGGGCAAGGATGATCTTCTGTGAGGTCTTGGCACCAAGTCCCGGAATCTTTGAAAGGAAGTTTACATCGCTCTGGTCCAGAGCCGAGATGAAATCACGGACACGAACGCCGGAAAGTATCTTCATGGCCTGCTTGGGACCTATTCCGTTGACCTTGATCAGCTCCAGGAAAAGCCTGCGTTCGTCCTCATCGGAGAAACCGAAGAGCGTCATGCCGTCCTCACGGTGCTGCAGCCAGGCCAGAAGCCTGACGTTGCTTCTTTCCGAGCCCTGCAGGTTCGACAGCCTGGTGGCCGTCTGGGACGAGATGAGAAGCTCGTACTCCACACTGCCTCCGAGGATGATTGCCGTCTGTGCATTGACGCATACAAGTTGGCCTATGATGGCGTTGATCATGGTTAAGTCCTCATTTTATGATGCCAAGCCGACCTGTCGTGGCATTGGTGTTGCAGAAGCACACAGCCGCCGCAAGCGCATCAGCCGCATGGTCAGGCCTTGGAATCTTGTCAAGCTTCAGGAGAATCCGGCACATCTCCTGCACCTGCTTCTTCTCGGCCTTGCCGAAACCCGTGATGGACATCTTTATCTGCATGGGGGTGAACATCGACACCTCGACGTTCTCCTTGTAGGAGGCGTGTATCACTGCACCGATGACCTTTGCAACCCCTATCGCACTTACCTCGTTCTTGGCAAAGAAGATGTCCTCCATGGAAACGTGCTCCACACTGTACTTGCGGATGATCTGGGCGACGCTCTCGGCAATCACCGCGATGCGCTTCTCCAGCTTCTCCGAAGGATCGGTGTTGATCACTCCATAGCAAACAGGCTGGAACCTCTGCCCGACAAAGTCGAGGATGCCCCAGCCCGTATTGGCTATTCCTGGATCT
>CADBOI010000116.1 GCA_902796335.1 uncultured Spirochaetales bacterium | reverse complement strand
TGCCACGGCAACATTTGCAGAAGCCCTATGGCGCAGTATATCTTCATGAAACTCGCAGAGGAGGCCGGAGTGGGGCATCTGTTCGAGGTGGACAGCGCCGCCACCAGCAGGGAGGAAATCGGCAATCCGGTGTATCCGCCTGCACGCAGGATGCTGGCCGCGCACGGTATCACGAAGATTGACCACAGGGCCAGGCAGATGGATATGGACGACTACCGCTACTACGACAGGATCATCGTGATGGACGGGGAGAACCTGTGGAATGCCCGGCGCATGACGGGCGGGGATCCGGACGGGAAGGTATCCATGCTGCTTGACAGGCAGATCGATGACCCGTGGTATACCGATGATTTCCAGATTGCTTACGACGATATACTGGAAGGATGTCAGAATCTGCTTGAAGAGCTGACGTAAAAGTCTTTTGATTTCCAGTATCACATCATATTTGAAGTATTGACTAATAATCACCTCAAAAATGATGCGATTATTATTTACAACATCAAAAGTGAATGGTACTGTTTATTCGGAGGAACAAATGGCATATATATGGCAGAATCCGAAGTGGCCGTCCTATTCTTACAACAAAGAAAAGGTTGATTCGGCATATGGTGAGTATCTTGAGAAGGAGAAAGAATCGGAGGTCGCTTTCAGTATTCTGGATGAGCAGGCCAGATACAGGATTCATGCGAAATCAATAGCTGATGAAGTTGTCGCAAGTCTTGGTATTGAAAATGAAACCATCAGTTTCGAATCTGTATATTCTTCTGTTGCCAAACGGCTCGATGTAAAGCTTGAATGCAAAGTAAAAACAGATGCCTATGCGGATTCTGTTTCAGCTGTTGCACTGGATGCAATAAGCAACCATGAACCTTTGACGGAAGAACGCCTCAACACATGGAACCGGATGCTGTTTGTGAACTATGCGGGAATCAAGCCCCGAAGTGCGGGCAGATACCGGAATGGGCCAGAATATATAATCAAGCAGACAAACAGGGGTCCTGAAGTCATATATACCGCTGTTCCTCCCGACAGAGTCCATAAGGAGATGGAGACTTTCCTTGCGTTTGTGAACTCCGACAAAGAGAAAAACCCGATGATCCGCAGTGCAATCGCCTCACAATGGTTCGTAGTCATCCATCCATATGCAGACGGGAACGGAAGAATATCCAGAGCAATATCCGACTACATCCTTGCACGAGGGTTAGAGATCAAGACTTCCAGCATGTCTTCCATAATTCTTGCCGACAGGAAAGATTATTACGCAAGACTGAATGCAATCAGTACGCAGGATGAGAGCCTTGATCTGACAGACTGGATTGTTTGGTATATGGAAATAGCAACAAATGCTCAGATTAATGCAATGGAAACATTGAAAAAAACAATCCGGCTTACTGGCTTTATGAAGAATCTGGATCCGTCCGTTTACAACTCAAGGGAGATTTCTATTCTGTACAAGCTTGCCGACGGCTCATTCTATGGAAAACTGACGACCGAGAAGTGGGCAAAAATGACAAAGTGCTCCACTGCTGCGGCACAGCGCGACATAAGACATCTGGTCGGGGAGGGATATCTTGTTCCTGACGGAGGCAAGGGTCCGAAGACAGGATACTTCCTCAATGAACAATTTCTGTTCAATTTCAATTGACCTCCGGTAATCATCAAACCGGTGGATTGATTACTCCGGCCGTTTGTGAGATTATTAACCGACTGAAGAAATAGATACCTTTGGAGGTGCATACATGACAAAGCTTGTGTTGGTTAGACACGGTGAAAGTGAATGGAACAAGTTGAACCTGTTCACAGGTTGGACTGATGTCGATCTCAGTGAGAAGGGCCACGAAGAGGCCAAAGCTGCAGGAAGACTTCTCAAGGCTGAAGGCTATGACTTTGATGTCTGCTATACATCATACCTCAAGAGAGCCATACATACCCTGAACCACATCCTCGACGAGATGGATCGTGTCTGGCTGCCGGTCACCAAGACATGGAAGCTCAACGAGAGACACTATGGTGCCCTCCAGGGTCTGAACAAGGCCGAGACCGCAGAGAAGTACGGTGAAGAGCAGGTCAAGATCTGGAGAAGATCTTTCGATGTCAAGCCGCCGAAACTCGAGGAGTCCGATGTCAGAAATCCTGCGAACCAGGCCATCTACGCTTCTGTGGATCCCAAGGAGCTCCCGCTCACAGAGAGCCTTGAGACAACAATCGAGAGAGTTGT
>CADBOI010000115.1 GCA_902796335.1 uncultured Spirochaetales bacterium | reverse complement strand
GGTCTGTTCGGACGGCTCTTGAACTCCGGATGGTACTGCACTCCGACAAAGAACGGGTAGTCCGTGAGCTCCACCGTCTCGACCAGTCTTCCGTCCGGGGAGATTCCGCTCAGCGTCAGACCGCAATCCTGAAGGACAGTCCTGTAGTCGTTGTTGAACTCGTATCTGTGTCTGTGACGCTCGGAGATGTTGGTTGTGCCGTAGCATTTCTCCATCTTCGTGCCGCTCTTGATGACACAGGGATAGGCTCCAAGTCTGAGCGTTCCGCCCTTGTTTATCTCGTCGCTCTGGCCCGGCATGAAGTCTATGACCTTGTGCAGGCAATGCGGTTTGAACTCGCCGGAATCAGCATCTGCTATTTTTGCCACATTCCTGGCAAATTCGATGACTGACACCTGCATGCCAAGACAGATTCCGAAGTACGGGATGCGGTTCTCGCGGGCATATTTTGCGGAGAGGATCATGCCCTCTATTCCCCTGGGACCGAAGCCGCCGGGAACGATTATGCCGTCAAGCCCGCCGAGCACCTTGGAAACGTTTTCACCGGTGATCTGCTCCGAGTCTATCCAGTGTATGTTGACGTGTACGTTGTGGTAATAGCCTGCATGATGGAGGGCTTCGGCGACAGAAAGGTATGCATCGTGGAGGGCGACGTATTTGCCTACCAGCCCTATCTCAACACAGTGCCCTGATGTGACGTTGATCCTGTCCACCATGGTATGCCACTCGGTGAGGTCCGACACAGGGGCATCGATGTTGAGCTCGCGGCAGACAACCTCGGAGAAGTTGGACTTCTCAAGCATCAGAGGGGCTTCGTAGAGGTTCGGGAGAGTGATGTTCTCGATGACGCAGTCGGGCTTGACGTTGCAGAACATGGCTATCTTGTGGAAGATGGACTCCTCAAGCGGCTCGTCGCAGCGCAGGACTATGATGTCCGGGTTTATTCCCATGCCCTGGAGCTCCTTGACAGAATGCTGCGTGGGCTTGGATTTGTGCTCGTCCGAGCCGTGCAGGTACGGAACCAGGGTCACATGGATGAACAGGCTGTTTCTGCGGCCTATCTCAAGTGATATCTGACGTACGGCCTCGATGAAAGGCTGGGATTCGATGTCTCCGATCGTTCCTCCGATTTCGGTGATGACCACATCGGCATCGGTCTTCTTTCCAACGCTGTAGACGAACTCCTTGATCTCGTTGGTGATGTGGGGGATGACCTGGACTGTCGAGCCGAGGTACTCTCCCCTTCTTTCCTTGTTAAGGACGTTCCAGTACACCTTGCCGGTCGTGAGGTTGGAATACTTGTTCAGATCCTCATCTATGAAGCGCTCGTAGTGACCCAGATCGAGGTCCGTCTCCGCACCGTCTTCGGTGACATAGACCTCACCGTGCTGATATGGGCTCATGGTGCCGGGATCCACGTTGATGTACGGATCGAGCTTCTGGGCGGCGACCTTCAGGCCGCGGGCCTTAAGAAGACGTCCCAGCGATGCGGCTGTTATTCCTTTTCCGAGTCCGGAAACAACTCCTCCGGTCACAAAGATGTACTTCGTCATTTTATACTCTCCTAATAATCAAAACTGCCGGATCAGACTGAGAACAGAAGCTGGCTGTATGTGGGATACGGCCAGTATTTGGCCGGAATCAGCACCTCAGCCTCGTTGACCGCACTTCGGATCCTCTCCATCAGGGAAAGGACCTTGTCGTGGTAGTAGTCGGCCATGTCATCGCCCTCGAGCGACGAGGCCTTATCCAGAGCCTCGCCGAGTTTCTCCACAAGATCGGCCATCCTGATGTTGCAGGACATGAGCTTGGTGCAGGTGTCGCGCTCTACCTGCTGGAAAGCACCGTCGAACAGAGCCCTCATGTCTGCGATGGTTCTGAAGAGGGATCCCTCGAACTCGGAGACGGCAGGTATGATCTCACGCCTGACCATGTCGATCAGGGTGTGGGCCTCGATTGAAAGCACGTTGCAGTACTTTTCAACGTAGATCTCCTTTCTTGCTGTCATCTCGGATTCGGACATGACGGCATGCTTTTTCATCAGCTCGACGTTCTTGGGGTCAAGGTAATGGTGCATGGCTTGGGCGGTTGTGGCGAAGTTGCTCAGACCACGTTTCCTAGCCTCCTCGACCCAGCTCTTGTCATAGCCGTTTCCGTTGAACAGGATTCTCGAGTGAGCTGTGAACTCGCTTTTGATCAGGTCATGAAGCTTGTCATTGATAGCCTCCGATGCAACTTTATCCAGAATATCTGCGTATTCACAGAGTTTTTCGGCCATTATTGTATTCAGAACAGTGTTCGGGCCAGCAATGGACTGGCTTGATCCGGGCATCCTGAATTCGAACTTGTTTCCGGTGAAAGCTATTGGGCTTGTCCTGTTGCGGTCCGTGGTGTCACGAGGTATGAACGGCATGGTGTCTATGCCGATCTTGATCGGTTTGACATCGGTTCCGTCATAGCTTCTGTCCTGGATGATCGAGTCTATGACGCTCTGGAGCTCGGAGCCCAGGAAGATGGAGATGATGGCAGGCGGTGCCTCGTGGCCTCCCAGTCTGTTGTCGTTTCCCGCATAGGCTACGGTGCTTCTGAGAAGATCCTGATACTCGTCCACAGAGCTTACGAATGCGGCGAGGAACAGCAGGAACTGGGCATTCTGAGAGGGGGTCTTTCCAGGAGAAAGAAGGTTTTTGCCCTTGTCAGTGGCAACGGACCAGTTGTTGTGCTTTCCGCTTCCGTTTACCCCGTCGAACGGCTTTTCGGCAAGAAGACAGACAAGACCGTGTCTGTCGGCCACCTGCCTCATGACGTTCATCGTCAGCTGGTTCTGGTCGTTGGCGCTGTTGCAGTCAGTGTAGATCGGTGCCATCTCGTGCTGGGACGGGGCAACCTCGTTGTGCTTTGTCTTGGCAAGGACTCCCAGCTTCCAGAGCTCCTTCTCGAAGTCCTTCATGTAGGCGGAGACCCTCGGCTTGATAGAACCGAAGTAATGGTCGTTCAGCTCCTGTGTCTTGGGCGGACGGGATCCGAAAAGTGTTCTTCCGCAGATCTTCAGGTCCTCGCGTTTGTTGAAAAGCTCTTTGTCTATCAGGAAATACTCCTGCTCGGGACCCACCATGGAGGTGACGTACTTCGTCTCCTTGTCTCCGAATATCCTGAGGATTCTCAATGCCTGTCTGTTCAGTGCGCTGAGGGACCTCAGAAGCGGGGTCTTCTGGTCAAGCGACTCTCCGGAATACGAGAAGAACACGGTGGGTACGCAAAGGCTTCCGTCTGCTATGAACGCATAGGAAGTGGGATCCCAGGCGCTGTAGCCTCTGGCCTCGAAAGTGGCCCTCAGACCTCCCGATGGGAAGCTCGATGCATCGGGCTCGCCCTTGACCAGTTCCTTGCCGGAGAAGTCCATGATGACCTTGCCTTTTCCGGTGGGGCTGATGAAGCCTTCGTGCTTTTCGGCTGTTCCTCCGGTCAGCGGCTGGAACCAGTGGCAGTAATGGGTGGCTCCCATGCTTATTGCCCATTCCTTCATGCCTTTTGCTATGGCATCGGCTGTATCCATGGAAAGGCTCTCGCCTGTCTCCATGCACTTTCTGTACTTCACGATCTCCGAGGACGGAACGTATTTTTCCATCGTCTCCTCAGTGAACACACAACTTGCGAATTCTTTTGTCAGATCCATATCTTTTTCCATAATCCACCCCCTGTCAGACTCCGCTTGCTCCATAGTTCGAGAGAACCCTTGCCGAAGGATCGTTCACGTTGCATCCTTCCCATTCCTTGTTCGGCATCCAGTAATCGGGAATCATCCTTTCCCCGCCTAGATAATGCTTCTCGAATATCTCCCTGTACATCAGGCTTTCCTTTGTAAACGGCATGCAGTAGCCGTACTGTCTGCGTCTCTTCTCATATTCCTCATCCGAATAGAGCTTTTCGGCATAGGCTTTCAGACCGTCCACCATGCTGTGGCCAACGGCATCAGAGAATGCAGCCTTCTGGCGCCAGAGGATCTCATCCGGGAGGATGTGGTCGTCGGCAAAGGCTTTTCTGAGAAGGTATTTGCCCATGTTGTACCTGTTCATCTTCATCTCGGGATCGATGGACATCACGTACCGTACGAAATCCAGATCGCCGAATGGGACCCTGGCCTCGAGCGTGTTGTCCGAAATGCACCGGTCGGCCCTGAGGACATCGTAGTAATGGAGCTCGCGTATCCTCTTCTGGGCCTCTTTCTGGAAGGCCTCGGCCGAAGGTGCGAAATCCGTGTACTTGTACCCGAACAGCTCGTCCGAGATCTCGCCTGTAAGAAGGACCTTCACGTCCGTCTTCTCATGGATTGCCTTGCAGCACAGGAACATTCCCATGCTCGCACGGATCGTGGTTATGTCCCACGTTCCCAGTATCGAGATGACCGTATCCAGATTCTGAAGCACATCGTCGATCGTCATATGCACTTCCATGTGGTCGCTTCCGATGAAGTCCGCAACCTGCTTCGCATATCTGAGGTCAATCGGGTCGGTATCCATTCCTATGGCGAATGTCCTGATCCTCTTTTTCAGGATCCCTGCGGAAATTGCGCATACAAGGCTGGAATCAAGGCCTCCTGAAAGCAGAAATCCTACCGGGGCATCCGAATCAAGACGCTTTTCCACCCCAGCTATAAGCTTATCCCTGATCGTCCTGCACACGGTGTCCAAATCATCCGTGGTGTACCGGACAACCCCGGCGGGATCTGCATATCTTACAAACTGCCCGTCCTTGTAATAACATCCCGGCGGGAAAGGAACGACTTCTTCACAAAGTCCCACAAGACATCTTGCCTCACTGCAGAAGACAATGCCTCCGTCCGGAAAAACGCCATAAAAAAGCGGCCTGATTCCGATGGGATCTCTGGCCGCCACAAGTGAACCGGACTTCGCGTCGTAGATGACGAGAGCGAACTCCGCGTCAAGTTCCTTGAACATATCGGTTCCTTTCTCCTTCCAGAGGGGAAGAAGAACCTCGCAGTCGGATTCGCTTTTGAATTCGTATTTGCTCTCGAGACTTTCCTTTATCGGTCTGAATCCGTAGATCTCACCGTTGCAGACAAGGCTGTCGCCGTCCAGATGGAATGGCTGCATTCCTGTGGGGTTGAGGTCCATGATGGCAAGGCGGTTGAAACCGAGGTATGTATTGTTATTATTGGAGACCCTCTCGAAACGGACCTGATCCGGTCCTCTTGAAATGGATTTCTCGAAAAGGCTCCTTACGGAGTCGGGAGAAACTGAGGTTGATGAAAAACCGATAATTGAACACATATCCCGCTCCTTCCGGTCCCGAAAACACGGGGCCGAGTATTATTGGGGATGATTATATAAAGTTGATAAAAAACAAACAAATACATATAATATTATAGCCATCATACTTTTTTCGTATGATAAAAAACCGCAATTCCAAGGAGCCTGCAGATGGAACTCAGAGTCCTGAAATACTTTGTCACTGTAGCAGAAGAACTTAACATCACACGTGCCGCCGAGAAACTGAACATCAGCCAGCCGCCGCTCAGCAGCCAGATAAAGAATCTTGAGGACGAACTGGACACCGTTCTGTTCATCCGCGGCAAGCGCCATCTGCAGCT
>CADBOI010000114.1 GCA_902796335.1 uncultured Spirochaetales bacterium | reverse complement strand
GGGATGGTTTCCAGTTGATATTTTGTTGCCATGAGGTTCTCCGGTGTGTCAGCTCTTTTTCATCATCTTGTACAGGGTCAGCTGGTCCTTGCTTTCCGTCTTTGTTCCAAGCTCACGCTTTCTCACAGGCTCAAGTGTCATTGAGTTGCGGTCGAAGTGGTAGTACTCGATGCGGTCCTCGTTGGCGGCATAGATGAGCATGTAGTTCTTCTGGACCATGAATGACAGTGCCAGAACCAGTTCGCAGCTGCTTTCCTTGCGGAAGCGGATGAGCTCGCTCTGCTCTGACTCCGTCAGATACTCGTTGCGACAGACCACGGAGAGGATTTGGTGTCCGCTCTGGCGGTTGTGTACAAGGATGTCGGGATTCAGGACCCTGGTTGATTTTGTGAGCACGGGACAGAGGTCCACGGAGTATCCCTGCTTTGAGTCCTCAAGCAGGTCGTGGATGTGGACGGCCAGCGCATGACAAAGCGCAAGCCTGTTTCTGGGCCATCTGTAAAGCTCATTATCCTCAGTCTCCAGCAGGCCGAGGGCCCTTCCGAAGATGTCGAAAACCTTTATCTTGCTTCTCTTTGTGCTCATATGGCAATTGTATCAGTAAACCACTCAGTATTGAAGAACAAATTATGTAGTGATAGAATCCTTTCCAAGGCGGATAAGCCTCTGCGAGGGAGTCATTATGAACTTTGATCAGCGTACAGTCACATGCGGACAGCTCAGAGCTGCGGACGCGGGAAAGACCGTTGTTCTCAACGGCTGGGTACACCGTGACAGAAACCACGGTGCACTTCACTTCATCAACCTCAGGGACAGATATGGAATCACCCAGGTCGTCGTTGACGATGATGCAAGCCCGGAGCTCCAGAAGACGGCTTCCGAGCTGAAGATGGAGTTCTGCATCGCAGTCACAGGTCTTGTCAGACTGCGCCCGGAGAACATGATCAACTCAGACATGGACACCGGTGAGGTTGAGGTCAAGGCAGAGAAGATCGAGATCCTCTCACGCTGCGCGACCCTTCCGTTCGTCATCGACGGAGACCAGGTGGTCAACGAGGACCTCAGACTCAAGTACAGGTTCCTGGATCTCAGAAGCAGCGGCATGCAGCAGCGCATCCGCCTGAGACACGAGTTCATCAAGGCAATCCGCGACTATCTCTGCGACGAGGGTTTCTATGAGATCGAGACCCCGACCCTGATCAGGTCAACACCTGAGGGAGCCAGAGACTTCCTTGTTCCGTCAAGAAAGTATCCCGGAAAGTTCTACGCTCTTCCCCAGAGCCCGCAGCTGTACAAACAGCTTCTGATGGTCAGCGGATTCGACAAGTACTTCCAGATCGCCCGCTGCTACAGGGACGAGGACTCCAGAGGAGACAGACAGCTCGAGTTCACACAGCTCGACCTTGAGATGAGCTTTGTCAAGCGCGACGACGTCCTTGGCCTGATGGAAAGGCTCTTCGGCTACGTCTTCAAGCGTGTGATGAACTATGAGCTTCCCGCCCACTTCAGAAGAATCGACTACTTCGATGCAATGAACACATACGGCTGCGACAAGCCGGACCTCCGCTTCGAGTGCGAGATCAAGGACATCAAGGACATCGTCCTCAAGTCCTCATTCGATGCCTACAAGGAAATCCTTGCCAACAAGGGCAGCGTCAAGGCTCTTGTCGCTCCCAAGACAGAAGGCTTCGACTTCACCAGAAAATATCTGGACGAGGTCGGTGAGGCTGCCAAGGTCTACGGTGCCAAGTTCGTTCCGTTCCTCAAGGTCGGTGCAGGCAACGCCCTTTCCGGCAGTGCCGCCAAGTTCTTCACAGGCCTCGAGGCCGAGCTCTGTTCCTACCTTGGAGCCAAGGAAGGCGATGTGATCTTCATGGTAGCCCATGAGTCCTGGAAGAAGTGCTGCGCCTCGGCCGGTGCAATCAGGACAAAGCTCGGAAAGGACCTCGGACTCATCCGTCCGGGCTTCGAGTTCTGCTGGATCGTCGACTTCCCGCTGTTCGAGTACAACGAGGACGAGGGCCACTGGGAGGCCGCTCACCACATGTTCAGCATGCCGCAGGCCAAGTACATCCCGACTCTGGAGGAGAATCCGGGCGAGGTGCGCGGAGACCTCTACGACATG
>CADBOI010000113.1 GCA_902796335.1 uncultured Spirochaetales bacterium | reverse complement strand
TGTTCGGCTGGAATGCATTCCTTTTCGGGAACCGATTCCAGCCGTTTTTTCATTTCTTGTTCTTTCTTCTTTCCTCGTCGCGCTTCTTGCGCTCCTCGGCTGCCTTGATGAAGTCTGCGAATGTTCCGCCGTCCGAGCTTCCCCTGCTCTCAAAGCTTGAGAAGTTGCGCTTTGCGTCCCTGTCGTCCCTCTGGGGTCTCTGGTCGCGCGGTCTGTCGGAATTCCTGAAATCCCTTCTCGGACTGTCGTTGCGGTCGCCTCTTCTGGGCTCGTCGGACCTCTGCGGTCTGAAGTGGCTCGGTTTGACAACCTCGATCACAGTCTCCCACTTGACCTGCGGTGTTGCCTTTGCAACGGCCGCCTTGACAGCGCCCTTGTGGATGACAATGGTCTTCTTTCCGCTTGAGGACGGTGTTGCCGTTGCGATCACCCTCTTGACCGGCGATGCGCTGGCGTGTGTCGGAACGACTTCGGACGGAGCCACCTCCACCCTCTTCTTGACCTCCATCTCCTCGTAGCCGCACGAGAACCTCTGGCAGACGTAGTGAACTCTCTCGTACTCGTCCAGCACCTTCATCATCGGCCATCCGCAGTGCGAGCACATCCTCTGGGGGTCTCCCATCAGGTTCGGGTCGAACTTGTCGCGGTTGGCGATGACCTGGTTCACCAGATCCGATGCATTTTTCTTTATGTCCTCGATGAACGGAGCCTCCGATTCGGAACCCTTGGAAATGGATGAAAGCCTCTGCTCCCACTTTCCGGTCAGGTCGGCGCTCCTCAACTGCTGAGGCACCAGGCGAACGAGCTCGCGTCCCTTGGCTGTGGGGACAAGCTCCTTACCCCTTCTTTCTATGCAGTTGTTCTGGATGAGCTTTTCAATGATGTCGGCTCTGGTTGCCGGGGTTCCGAGACCGTTCTCAAGATGGCTCTTGAGCTCGGCGTCCTCGACAAAGCGTCCGGCATGCTCCATAGCGAACAAAAGGTCTGCCTCAGTGTATCTGTCAGGCGGAAGCGTGGCGTTTCTCTTGAGAACAATGTCCTTGACTTCGAGCTCGGAGCCTTCCTTCAGACTGAGGATTCCCGGATCGGAGTCCTCTTCCTCATCAAGCGAAACGGCGCTTCTTCTGCCGATCTCCCTGGCAACGTCGCGCCAGCCCTGCTTCACAGGAACTGTCAGGCGTGCCATGAAACGCTCGCCCTGCACATCCGCCTCGACTGTGGTTGTCCTGTACTCGTAGTCGGCCGAAAGAGTCTCCAGGAACCTTGTGATTATCAGCTCCCACAGCGCCTTCTCCGTTGACGAGAGCTTGGAGACATCCACCTTCTGCTCTGTCGGAAGCAGTGCATGGTGGTCGCTGACCTCCTGGTCGTTGACCAGGCGAGACAGGTCTGTCCTTATTCCGTTTCTCAGATATGAGGCGGCTCTCAGTCCGAACGTGGTTGCGCTGAGTGCGGCAAGTCTGTCGGGAATTGTGGGCACGATGTCCGCCGTGATGTATCTGCTGTCCGTTCTGGGGTATGTGACGATCTTGTGGACCTCGTAGAGCCTCTGGAGTGTGTCCAGCGTCTCCTTTGCAGAGAATCCCAGCAGGTTGTTTGCATCCCTCTGGAGCTCGGTCAGGTCATAGGCAAGAGGCGGTTTTTCGGCCTTGGGCACTTCCCTGACGGATTTGACAACGCCTTTGGCTCCCTTGAGCTTCTCCAGAAGTTCGTTTGCCTTGGCCTCCTCGCCGATCTTGATCGTGTTCTCCGGGCTGTACCAGGATGCCTTGAAAGTCCCGAAATCCGCCTTGAGTGTCCAGTAGAAGCGGCCCGCGAAGTCCTCTATCTCCTCCTCGCGCTTTGTGATCAATGCAAGTGTGGGAGTCTGGACGCGGCCTGCGGACAGCCTTGTGTCAAAATGGCAGCTCATGGCACGTGAGACATTGTAGCCTACATACCAGTCGGCGTAGGACCTGCTCTCCGCAGCGGCATAGAGGTTGTCGTAGTCGCTTGCATCCTTGAGCGAGGCAAAACCCTGCTTGATTGCCAAGTCGGTCTGGCTGGAGATCCACAACCTCTTTGCCGGCTTTGTGCATCCTGCCTGCTTGAGTATCCAGCGGGCAACCAGCTCACCTTCGCGTCCGGCATCCGTTGCGATTATGACCCCTTCAACATCCTCGCGGTCCAGAAGGCTTTTGACAATGTCATACTGGTCCTTGCTCTTGTCTATGACCATTGTCTCCAGTTTCTTCGGAAGAATCGGGAGGTTTCTGAGGTTCCAATGCCTGTATTCGGCGCCGTAGTAATCCGGCGGGCAGAGTGTGACAAGATGGCCGAGAGCCCATGTCACTACGTAATTCTCACTTTCAAGATACTTGCCGCGATTTGCACATCCGAGCACACGGGCAAGCTCCCTTCCTACACTTGGCTTTTCAGCCAGCACGAGTTGCTTCATGGTTAGCAATCATAATCCAAATGGGGGTATTTCAACAAGCATTGACCTTGACTCTGAGGCCCCTTGAAGACTATATTTGGGTAAGTGGAAAGGAAATCAATTTAAGGAGTTTTGCTATGGCATACAGAATCACAGATTCATGCGCTGCATGTGGAACATGTGCAGGCGAGTGCCCGACAGAGGCAATCAGCGAGGGC
>CADBOI010000112.1 GCA_902796335.1 uncultured Spirochaetales bacterium | reverse complement strand
CCGTATATCTCACTGCTCTGGAAAATGAATCCACGTCTTCTGCAGAGTGATACGATTTTATCCATTGTTACTTCAGACATTCTCTATCTCCTTCTCGAGCACCTTGATTGCGCGCTCAATGCGTCTGTACGACTCTTCGTTGCCAAGCAGCCTGATGCAGCTGAAAGGCGGTGGGCTGACCGTCATTCCCGTGACGGCAGTTCTAAGCGGGTTGAAAACCCCGGCGTTCTTGATTCCCATCTTCTGGGCAAGGTCCATCAGGTCCTGCTGAAGATCCTCGTCGCTCTTTCCGCCTTCAAGTCCGGCCTTCACCACGGTGTAGACATTCTTCAGGGCCTCTAGAGTTCCCTTGGCATCCATCTTCTTCGGAATCAGGATCGAGACATCCGGATCCCCGCTGTCCTTGAGGAAAGCTGCCATGGGAACCACATCCGACAGAAGCGTGATCCTGTCCTTGATTCCCGGAACGAAAGCAAGAAGGCGGTCTCTTCCCGATTCATCCAGAAGTCCTGCCTCGACCAGATACGGAAGCATGAGATCCGCGAGCTCGCTGTCCGGTCTGCGCCTGATGTACTGGGCGTTGAACCAGTCGAGCTTCTGGTAGTCGAAGACTCCCGGGGCCTTGTTGATTTTCTCCAGGGAGAAGCACTTCTCAAGCTCCTCGCGGGTGAAGAACTCCTTCTCTCCGTCATAGGACCAGCCGACAAGGCTCACATAGTTCAGAAGGGCCTCGGGAAGGTAACCTTTCTTGCGGAAGTCCCTGACACTTGTGGATCCGTGGCGCTTTGAAAGCTTGTGACCGTCGTTTCCCATGACCATGGGAAGGTGGCAGTATGTGGGAATCTCCCAACCGAATGCCTGGTAAAGCAGGACATGCAGCGGTCCGGAAGGAATCCATTCCTGGGCTCTCATTATGTGTGTGATGCCCATCATGTGGTCATCGATCACGTTGGCGAGGTGGTATGTGGGGAATCCGTCCGACTTCAGAAGAACCGGATCCGGACTGATGTCCTTGTTGTCTCTGGTGATGTCGCCCATCAGGACATCGTGGAACGTGGTGCTTCCCTCTCTGGGGACCTTGAGTCTGATGACAGGCTTGATTCCCTGGGCTTCGAGTTCGGCTCTCTGCTCGGCAGTGAGGTTCCTGCAGTGTCCGTCATAACCCTGGACAGGACTCTTCTCCTCGATCTGCTTCTGTCTCAGAGCCTCGAGTCTCTCGGCCGAGCAGTAGCAGTAGTAGGCCTTTCCCATCTCAACAAGCTTCTTGGCGTATTCCTGATAGATGGCGAAACGCTCACTCTGGATGTAAGGTCCGTACGGGCCTCCGACCACGGGACCCTCGTCCCATTTGACACCCAGCCAGTCCAACGTGTCGTAGAGGTCCTGAAGGGACTCGTCGCTGTAACGCTCGCGGTCCGTGTCCTCGACCCTGAGTATGAACTTCCCGCCGTTGGATTTGGCGAAGAAGTAGTTGAAAAGTGCTGTCCTGACCCCACCGATGTGCTGAAGCCCGGTCGGGGAAGGTGCATATCTTACTCTGACTTCCATATACAACTCCACATGGGCATTCCCATGACTGTTTAGTTGTACAGTAAATCGAGGTTTCTTTCAATGTCATACGTAGTATACATGTAATAAATACTTCAGGCGAAAGAGTACCAGGGCAGTACTGTCTGTACGGCTTGACGCTGAAACACAGAGATTCCGGATGGAATTTAGTCTGAAAATCAGGCCCAGGGGCCTTCCTTGAGCTCTTTGAGCAGGTCTATTCTTGAGCGAACGCCCATCTTGCTGAAGATGTTGGCCACGTGGTTGTTGACGGTGTTAACCGAAATGGAGAGCTCGTTGGCAATCTCCTTGTTGGTAAGACCGTCGCATATGAGCTGGATGACGGTGAACTCGCGCTCGGAGATTTTGAAACGCGCAAGGCTGTCGAACTTTAGCTCCGGCTTGTTCTCCATCTCCTGTTTGTCCAGATCGAACCTGATGTAGTCGTAGACCACAATCACCACGGAGAACGCGAACACATAAATCGGATAGCTGAAATCCTCGATGATCTCGTAGAACAGCGCAAAGATCGAAAGAGGTATCAGAGACAGGCTGACTATGTTGATTGCAAGCGCAATGTGCCTTGCGGCAGGATCCTTTATGTTCTTCAGATTCACCCACAAGGTCACAATGCAGTAAGCATAAACTCCCAGAACCATAAGCGTCTGGACCAGCCGTACCCAGAAGATGATCGAACCTTCGTAGATTATCTGGGAGGCCAGGCCAAGGCCGAAATACGCAATGGCCACAGGATAGAAACGCAGGGTCTGAAGCCGTCCCCACGGTTTTGCAATGACCCAGCTGAGGAAGTAAGGCAGAAACACTATCACGAACGCCATGCTGGCGATGGTCACCGTCTTGAACACGAAGTTCATCATGCCCGATATCCTCTCCGGGAGGAAGAAGAGCGAGAGCTTCGAGGCCATGAACAGAACCATCATTCCGATAAGACAGCTCTGGATGACAATGTATCTGCCTCCCCAGGCTGTCTTATGCAGAATATTCGAGGCAATCGACAGCGCCAATGCCATGCATGCGACGGCTATCGAAGTTGTGTATGTGAACAGCAGGAAACCGTTCATTTCTTACTTTGCGAGAAGTTTCTGGTTGTGGGTCAGGTCGGCCTCTCCGCAGAGATCCTTGATGTCCTCGTAAAGAAGCGGGAAGCTGGTAGCGGCAATTCCGTTCTTCTTCTCGGCGATCTTGTTGTAGATGCCTGCGTTGAGAACAGCTGAACTGAACGATGAGAACAGCCTGAGGTGGAGGTCCTGGCCTTCGTTCGTGAAGAACTCGGCGGTGGGTTCGTAGCCCGGGAACACCTTGGAAAGAGCCAGGTCAAACTGTGCTGCGTTGTCCACATACATGTTCAGTTCCTTCAGGTGCAGGAAGAGCCACATGCTGATGTTCGGTGAGACCCAGCCGAGCTTGACCTTTCTTGACTCGGCAAGCGGCTGTGCTGCAATGATGTCTGCAGGCTTCAGGTTGAAGTCGGTAAGTCCGAACAGAGCCCAAGCGGAGGCGAACTTGCCGGCGATTCTTGCCTTTCCTGTTGCCTTGATGAGCTCATCAAGATTGTCTGCGGTAAGGAGCTGGACAGTCATGTTGACGTATCTGCAGTCCTTTCTGACCCTTGAGAAATATGCAGCCATGGCCGCATTGGATGTTGCAATGAGGATTGTCTTCTTCGGGAAGATGGGAGTTCTCTTTCTGTTCATGTCATGCCTCCTCGTTTACAAAGCGGAATTCGCTTGT
>CADBOI010000111.1 GCA_902796335.1 uncultured Spirochaetales bacterium | reverse complement strand
CTGACACAGGATGACACGACACCGCCGGCCTCCGTCACCCCAAGATGAAGCGGATAGTCGCTCATGGAGGCAAACCTCTTTGCAGCCCCATAGCTGAGAGCGCTGTCCGAAGCCTTCAGGGACACGACCGTGTTGTAGAAGCCGAGGTTCTCGAACCATGAGATGTACTCAAGGGCGGTATCCACCATCAGACTGACCTTGTCCTTTCCGCTGTTGTCCCTTGGAAGTGATCCGCTGTTCAGACCTATTCTTATAGCAACGCCCTTGTCCAAAGCCTTTCTGACGATCTCCTCGGTCTTCCATCTATCGCCGATGTTTCCCGGATTTATGCGGATCTTTGCCACATCGCAGTCCATGGCGTCCATGGCGTTCTTCCAGTCGAAATGGATGTCCGCAACAACCGGCATCGGACACAGTCTGACAACATTGCACAGAGCATCGTGCTCTGCGATATCAGGATAAGAGAACCTGATGACATCGCACCCCATTGCCTTGAGAACGGCCATACGGGACTCGAACCTCTCCTCCAGACGGGAAAGAGGAATGTCATACATTGTCTGGACACTTATCGGTGCATCGGCGCCCATGGTCAGGGACCCGACTCGAACTTCCTTTGTCATGGTTATGACAATACCATCTATATGTAAAAAAATAAAGAGCTTCCGACAAAATCACTTATTGTTTTTTAAGTATCGTTTATAGCCATGCTGGCAGACCATTGACACGGCCGCGGTCTTGAATGGTTACGAGGAAAAAAGTATGCTCACAACCATGAACAGATTCAGGGAATTTCTGAAAAGAAAAAACATCGAGATCTCCGCAACGAGATACTTCATAGACGCCATGGGCGCAATGGCACAGGGACTGTTCTGCTCTCTTCTGATCGGAACAATCATAAACACCATCGGAACACAGCTTGGAATCGGCTTCCTCACAAAAACTGTGGCCACAGTCGGCGGAACAAACTACACCGTAGGAGGCCTTGCATCAGCCATGAGCGGACCTGCAATGGCAGTTGCAATTGGCTATGCACTTCACTGCCCTCCGATGGTCCTGTTCTCGCTCACAGCGGTCGGATTTGCAGCCAATGCCCTGGGTGGCGCCGGTGGCCCGCTTGCCGTCTTCTTCATTGCCATTCTGGCCGCTGAAATCGGCAAGGCCGTCTCCAAAGAAACAAAGATCGATATCCTTGTCACTCCCCTGGTGACAATCCTGACCGGTGTTGCAATCTCCGCCCTAATAGCTCCGCCAATCGGAAAGGCGGCTCTTAAGCTCGGATCCATCATCATGTGGGCTACCGAACTTCAGCCGTTCCTCATGGGCATTGTAGTTTCGGTTGTTGTGGGAATGATCCTCACCTTACCAATCTCATCTGCTGCAATCTGTGCCGCACTCCAGCTTACCGGCCTAGCCGGCGGAGCCGCCGTTGCAGGCTGCTGCGCCCAGATGATAGGTTTTGCAGTGATTTCCTTCAGAGAGAACAAATGGGGAGGCCTTGTATCCCAGGGTCTCGGAACGTCCATGCTGCAGATGGGCAATATAGTCCGCAACCCCAGGATCTGGATTGCCCCCACTCTTGCATCCGCCATTACAGGTCCCATCGCCACCTGCGTCTTCCATCTTCAGATGAACGGACCTGCCGTCTCATCAGGAATGGGAACTTGCGGCCTTGTTGGACAGATCGGAGTCTACTCCGGCTGGGTCAATGAAATTGCATCCAGCGCCAGACAGGCAATCGTCTTCTCCGACTGGTTCGGCCTTGTTATGATCTCATTCATCCTTCCTGCAATCCTTGCTCTTGCAATAAATTACTTCTGCAGGAAGCTCGGCTGGGTCAAAGACGGCGACATGAAGCTCAACTGATTCGATCCTAAATTAGAATCTCCATGATTATCCTATCCACATACTCTGTACTTAATGGTCGTTCCCTGCATTCAACACTGAGAATGAGATTCTTTCCAAGAATTATTCCGTTTTTCGCATACTGCTCGATTTTAACCTGATTGCTTGCCGCATATCCTTCATCACCCATCTTTCCCAAGTGCTCCCAATAATATTCCGTCCGGGTTCTTTTGTTGAGAATCTTGAAATCAGGATACTTTGTTGAAGTCCAATCATCTAAAACGGCTGAAGCCTCGTAGACATAGGGAACTCCATTGAACGTCAGCCTGTCTGCAATAATCACTTCGCTCTTTGATTTGACATATTCTCCTTTAAGAGTTTTGAACGGACCATTAAGGAGCTTTTGATTTCTAAGTTTTTTATTGCTCTTCAGCCAATTAACAGCAAAACCATCATCTGTTAAGGTGAATGGTCCGATTAAATCACGTATCGCCTTGTGAAGAGATGGATAGACCTTATCAATATCAGACATCTGCTGTCCTGAACTCAGAATCTTCATACACCTTTCAATGTTGGCTCGTTCCCTTTTTGCTGTATTAAGCATTTTTACGAAATGTTGTTTTCTGGCAAGGGCCTTAACCTGATCCTTTTTGTCTGAGCCAAGGTACTCTTTCTTTCCATTATCCGAAATCTGGTAAAACCGTGTAGTTTTTCCTCCGGAACAACAGATTAAGCGTCCTTGAACTTCAATTATTGGGTTCTTTTCGATGTATTTGATGAGAACATCAAGCTCATCAAGCATTTTCTGCATGTTTTCGATAAGAGAGGTCTGATTCATGACTATAGT
>CADBOI010000110.1 GCA_902796335.1 uncultured Spirochaetales bacterium | reverse complement strand
TGTACAACGATGGCGAGAACTTCCACATGATGAACGTCGACACATATGACCAGTTCGAGGTCCCGATGGCAAACTTCGAGGGCTACGAGCTTCTGATGAAGGACGGCGAGACATACAGATGCACAGTCTACAACGACGAGATCCTTGACATCCAGATTCCTTCAAAGGTCGTCTACCTTGTTGCCGAGGCCGAAGAGGCCATCAAGGGCGACACAGTCCAGGGTGCAACAAAGTTCGTCACAACAGAGACCGGTCTCAGGGTCAGAGTCCCCATCTTCATCAAGCAGGGCGAGAAGATCCGCGTCAACACAGAGACCAAGGAGTATCTCGAGAGAGTCAACAACTGATTCTCCGGAACCGGGTCAGAAGGCTGTTGCTCACGCGACAGCCTTATTTTTTGAGGATACGGCACACCACACATGGCAATTACCACACTGGAGCAACTGAAACAGCATCTTGAACTCACACAGGACGAGCTATCCTGGAAGCCGAGCCCGACAAGCGTCCCGCTCTGCATCACCGAGCATTACATGAGGCTTCTGGATCCGTCCGATCCAAGCGATCCTCTGAGACGTCAGGTTGTCCCAACATGCCATGAGAACGTAGGGTCGCGCTCCGAGTCCCCGGATCCGCTGATGGAAGTCAAACACAGCCACGGGGAGAGGCTGATCCACCGCTACATGAACAGGGTGGCGTTCCTGGCCACGGACATCTGTCCCATGTACTGCAGGCATTGTTTCAGACGTCGCTTCACCGGAAACATGATGGGTCCGGCATCCGAAAGCGACATAGCCGGAGCCTGCGAATATCTTAAGGCAAACCCCCAGATAAAGGAGATGCTCCTTACAGGAGGCGACCCTCTCACGCTGTCTGACGAACAGCTGGACAGCATGATCGGAAGCTTCAGAAAGGCAAGACCGAACCTGATCATCAGGATCTGCACAAGATATCCGGTCAGCCAGCCTTCAAGGATCACACCTCATCTGATAGAGATGTTCAGGTCGCACTCCACTGCCCCGTTCTATCTGATGACACAGTTCAACCATCCCAGAGAGCTTACGGACGAGAGCATCAGAGCAGTCTCGCTCTTTGTGGATGCGGGCATCCCCGCCATGAACCAGAGCGTCCTGCTCCGGGGTGTGAACGACAACGCAGATACCCTGGAAGAGCTTTGCAACAGGCTTCTGTTCTGCAGGGTCAAACCGTACTATCTGTTCCAGGGAGACATGGTGGTGGGAACGGAGTATTTCCGTGTCCCCATCAGAAGAGGTCTGGAGATTGAAAGGGAGCTGAGGCTCAGGCTCTCCGGCCTTGCCATGCCGAACTATGTTGCCGACCTTCCGGACGGAGGCGGCAAGATTCCGCTATGCGGAAACTACATTCTTCAGGAACCGGACAATAAAAAAGGGTCCTGGCTGTTCAGGACCCCTGAAGGTGAGACACGGTCTGTTCAGGACCCGGATCTCAGTCCTCAAGCTTACTGAGAAGGCTGCTGATCATTGCTTCTCTGACGGCAGTTCTCTGAGCTTCATATTCGGCTATCTGCTTCTCGCTTTCGGAAACCGACTTTGCGATCTCTTCCTGCTCTGCCTGTTTTGTTCTCTCGATGATCTCTTTGGTGAGTTCCTCGACAAGACTCTCCTTGTATGTTCTGTACAGCAGTGAGGCGAACTCGGCCTGTCTGCTGTCGATCTCTGCGGATACTCTGCTTGCAATCTGCTCGGAGACCTTCAGGTCGGCAACCGCCTTCTTCACAGCCTCGTCAACCAGTGAAGGGAGTGTCTCCTCGATGGCCTTCTTCACGCCGGCCTCGGTCTGGGCAGCAATTTCCCTTGCGACATCCATTGCAACTTCCCTTGCAACGCTCTCGGCCTGCTTTGCTGCAGCAGCCTTTGCCTCGGCAACAATTGCCTCGGTGTCGATTGTCGGCTGGGCCTCCGGCGTCTGGGTTGCGGGAATCGTGCGCTCGCCACCGAAGACTGCTCCGTAGGCATAGGAGTTCGGCTTTGTGACGAAAATGACAGCTCCACAGTAGAGGACAAGAATCATTGTTATCGTAAGAAGGATCAGTTTGCTCTTTTTCACTTTAAAACTCCTGGATCGAATGCTGTTCCATTCCAAGTCTATCACAAATATTAAATACTTGTTGGTTAAGTTTGTCCATATGTGTGTTGTTGTTTGTCACGACCTCAAGCGGGACCCCGTAGTCCACATCCCTGAAATCCACATCGCTTTGGGACTGCTCGCGAAGCCTGAACGCCTCCTCGGAAATCCCATCTCTGGACATCGCCCTCTTCAGGCGGACGTCGTAGTCGGCATCGACATAGATTATGAAATCGCACAGATTGTTGAAACCGGACCTGTACAGAAGGGCTCCGTTTATTACCAGATTCCTGTCCGGATGTGAGTCTTTCCAGTCCAGAATCAGACCCCTGAGCCAAGGGTACAGGATGTCCTCAAGCTTCTTCCTCATGCTGGGATCGGAGAAGACGACCTTGCCTATGGCCTTTCTGGAGATGATGTCTTTTCCGTCTTCATGATAGACTATTTCCGGTCCGAACAGTTTGATTATTGCATCTGAGTTGGCATACAGGCCATCATGAGCCAGAACGTCAAGGTCCCAGACCTCAAGGCCCATCTTTTTAAGGATGGTCCCCACATGGTTCTTTCCGCTGCAGCTCTTTCCGGTCAGTCCGACTATCATCAGTGCATCTCTCCCCAGCTTGAACCGAACTCGATGCTGGCTCTGAGAGGAACGCTCAGCTTGTATGCACCTTCCATGCAGCTGCGTACAAGGCTCTCCATCTCCTGCTCCTCGCCCAGAACGACTTCGAATATGACTTCGTCATGAACCTGAAGCAGCATGCGGGATCTCATCTTCCGTTTTTCCATCTCGGCTCTGATGGAGATCATCGCAAGCTTCATGATCTCTGCGGCGGTTCCCTGGATCACCGTGTTTATGGCAACACGCTCGGCTGCCGAACGCACGGCCTTGTTGGAGCTCTTCATCTCGGGGATGTATCTGATGTGGCCCATGGCCGTCCTGACGTAGCCGTTCTCCTTTGCCTGTTCATGGACGCGGTCTATGAATGAAGCCACCGAGCTGTACTGCTCGAAGTACCGTTCGATGAAGCTCTGGGCCTCCTTGCGGCTTATCTTGATGTCGTGGGCAAGTCTGAAGGCAGACATGCCGTACATGATTCCGAAGTTGATGGCCTTCGCGGTTCGTCTCTGGGCAGGTGTTACCATCTCCGGGAAAACCCCGTGGATCAGGGCCGCTGTCTCGCGGTGGATGTCGTTCCCGCGGATGAATGCGTCCTTGAGATTCGCATCATCAGACAGATGGGCCAGTACTACAAGCTCAATCTGAGAGTAGTCCGCAGACATGAGTGTGCAGCCCTTCCCCGGAACAAAGGCAGCTCTTATCCTTCTTCCGTCATCAGTGCGGATGGGGATGTTCTGCAGGTTCGGATTCTTGCTTGAGAGCCTTCCGGTGGCAGTTCCTGTCTGGAGGAATGTGGTGTGCACCCTGCCGGTATCCGGGTTGACCAGCTCCGGAAGAGTCTGGACATATGTGCTCTGGAGCTTGCTTGCCAGCCTGTACTTGAGAATCAGAGCCGGAACAGGATCCTCCGTAGTTGCGGCCAGATCCTCCAGAACATCGGAATCAGTCGAGAAGCCGGACTTTGTCTTCTTGCCTGTGGGAAGGTTCCTGTCGACAAACAGGACTTCCTGAAGCTGCTTGGGGGAATTGAGGTTGAAGCTCTTTCCGCACAGGGTGTAGATATCCTGCTGGATGGATGCGATCTCCTTCTCAAGATCCTGTCCGAACACCTTCAGCTTCTCTGAGTCCAGTTCTATTCCCGCAAGCTCCATGTCGCAAAGGACCGAGCTCAGAGGCATCTCCATTGTCCTGAAAATATCCAGAAGGCCCTTGGATGAAAGCTCGGCCTCAAGTTTCTGAATTCTGCCAAGGCTCATGCAGCAGTCCTCGGCATCGAACTTCGTTCTGGCCGAATCAAGAAGCCAGTCGGCCAGCATGGTGTCGAAATACGGGCGGATATCCGCAATTCCCCAGCGTTTGAGAACCTTGCAGACAGTCTTGAGGTTCTGCCCTGCAAGACGCAACCTGGGAAGATTGCGACGGAGTACGTCTTTAAACTCTTCTGACGGCTCGGCCACATAGCGTTTCCTTCCGTCTGCCGCAACACCTATCTTCTGCATTCCGGCGGTCATGTCGTCCTCGCCTGAAAGCATCAGGTCCATGGCAATCACAGAGTCATCTGCAAGCTTTTCCAACACAGCACCGATTTCACCGGCAGTCGCATCAGCACTCTCGGTCTCCGGTTCCGGGGCGGCGGTTTCAGTGTCCTGAGACGCCTCTTCATCCTGAGAAACAAGGGATAAACCTGACGCATCGGCCATCCTTCGGGCGGCTTTTGCCAGTGTCTCGGATCCGATCTCCTTGAAAAGAGCCACGCCCTTCTCCCAGTCTATTCCGGAAACGGAGAAGCTGCTGAAATCAAGGCTGGCATCGTCAAAGACATCGTCCTTCAGCATGACAAGCTTGTGTGACAGCTCAATATGGTTCTTTGCAGCCTCAAGCTTTGCCGCAAGACCCTTGGAAAGGGATTCTATGTTGTTGTAGACGTTGTCCAAAGTCCCGTACTCGGACAGAAGCTTCACGGCACCCTTCTCGCCTATTCCGTTGATTCCGGGCACGTTGTCCGAAGAATCTCCGAGAATTGTCAGATAATCGACAATCTGCGACGGAGACACACCGAAGAGCTCTTGGACCTCGTCCGTTCCGCAGAGCCTGTACTCCTTCTCTCCCTTTCTGGGAGGTCTGAGCGCCTTCACATCGTCTCTTACAAGCTGGAGAAGATCCTTGTCACCCGTGACCATCACGGTCTCAAGGCCGTCCGACGAGGCTTTCCTTGCGATTGTGGCAATGATGTCGTCGGCTTCCATGCCCACCTGCTCGAAGTGCGGGATGTGCATTCCGTCCAGGATTGAGGCGATGACGGGAATCTGGGCATGCAGGTCCTCGGGAGTCTTCTCTCTGTTGGCCTTGTACTGGTCGTACATCTCATGCCTGAACGTCTTGCCCTTGGAGTCCATCGCAACCACGAGGTATTCGGGCTTGTACTGGCGGACCAGGCTCATGACGGTGTTGAAGAATCCGTAAACAGCCGAGACGTTGTTGCCGTCCTTGTCCTTCAGCGGATTCGTGATGAATGCGAAATATGAGCGGTAGATCTGGCCGTAGCCGTCAACTATGAATATTCTTTTTCTTTCTTCTGCCATGTGGAATCATTTGGACTGAAGTCCGGAATTCTGGACAGTGTCTGCCACAGTCCTCTTTCCCGTGTCAGCGGCTTCGGGAACCTTGTTCTTGACTGTATCAACAACAGCATCCGACACGGTATTGACGGTCTTGTCAACGACCTCAGTCACGGTATCGGTCACGGTGTCTCCGATGTCCTTTACAACCTTCTGAACATCCTCGCCGCGGATGCTCACACCGAAGAAACGGTTGGAAACATCCGGAAAGAATATGAAGATGATGAAGAAGCTGAGGACAGCGATCAGAAGAGCCCAAAGAAAACCTGTTAATCTGCGTACACCTTTTGCCATACGCAAATTATATCAAAAAAAAAGCTGCACGGAAACCGTGCAGCGTTGAATTGCCTTTCTGAAAAAACTCAGAGCAGTGCGAAACCGACTGTAAGTCCGAGCTTTGCGTTCTTCCAGTTGTCCTTGAGGGTCGGGAAGAGGTCTCCCCAGTTGCCATTTCCGATTGAAACGTTTGTCGGAAGAACTGCATTGACGCCGACTGTCAGGTTGCTGATCAGGAAATCGACACCGGCTGTAAGGTCGAAACATGCATTCTTGAAATCAGCAAATGTGGATGATTTTCCATTGACATTTCCGAACCAGAATGCCTTGTTATCGAAGTTGTACTGGTACTCATAACCGAGACCGGCCTTGACTCTAACGAAGAAGATGTCTATGGCGAGGTTTGCAGAAGTGATTCCGCTGATTGCCTTGTCTGTAGGAGCATACATGACCTTGCCGTCGAGTGCCAGGAAGGCAAGCTTCATCTCGACATCAGCACCGAAGGAGAACTTGTCGATTGCGAACTCCGTAGGCGGTTCATTGACACTGTAATCAGATGATGCAGCGACACCAAGTGTGAGATCGAAAAGACCTCTGTCTGCGAACAGGCAGCACGGAATGATAAGTGCAATAAGCATTGCGATGATGATTTTCTTCATTTTGACT
>CADBOI010000109.1 GCA_902796335.1 uncultured Spirochaetales bacterium | reverse complement strand
GATTCGAACGCGCGACCCCTTCCTTAGGAGGGAAGTGCTCTATCCAGCTGAGCTATGGAATCAACGGAACTAAGGATAGCCAATAGCAGGAATTTCGTCAATTACAAAGCCGGGGAGATATACCAAGGAGAAGGCTATGGCAAAACAGAGTTTCGCCGACATCTACAGCATGTGGGAGAGCACCCATGACGAGGCAAAGGCTTTGTCCAAAAGGGCAAGTGCCGATGACCGCGGTCATGAAGGCGGACCATCGATAAACGAAATCAGAAGAATGCCTGCCCAGGAGGAACTGGATCTTCACGAGATGCGTCTTGAGGATGCGGTGCGCGCGACCACCGAGTTTCTGGAAGCCAGCCGCAGACGCGGATTGAGGAAGGTGAGGATTGTAACCGGAAAGGGCATCCATTCTGAAAACGGCGAGGCTGTACTCAGGCCTGCCATCATAGGACTTTGCAAGAACAGCAGTCTTGTCAGAGAGGTTAGTGTTCACAAAGCATCAGAGGGTGGCAGCGGAGCGCTGACGGTCATTCTTAAAGCGGGGAAATGACAATGAGAGTACTTGTAGGAATGAGCGGAGGAATCGATTCCTCCGTAGTGGCATATCTTCTCAAAGAGCAGGGACACGAGGTCATGGGAGTGACCATGTCGCTTTGGAAGGACAGCATTGTGCCTTCGTCAAAGCCTGTGCGCGATGCCTGTTTTTCTCCAATGGAAGCCCAGGACATAGAGAAGACCAAGGAAATCTGCAGGATACTTGGAATCCAGCACACCGTTTTGGATATTTCCGATCTCTATGAGTCCACCGTGATCAGGAATTTCAGAGAAGAGTATCTCAGCGGCAGAACCCCCAATCCGTGCATCTGGTGCAACCAGAAGATCAAGTTCGGCGCTCTTGTGGATTACGCCAGAGAGGCGGGAATCGAATTCGACAAGTTCGCCACCGGCCACTATGCAAGGATAGAGCATGAGAACGGAAGATACTGTCTCAAGAGGGGAAAGGATCCGGTAAAGGACCAGAGCTATTTTTTGTACAGGCTTTCACAGAAGCAGCTGTCCGACACGCTCTTTCCGCTTGGCGGAATGCTGAAGAAAGAAGTCAGGGCTATTGACGAGAAGCTTGGCCTACATCCGCAGGGACAGAGCGAAAGCCAGGATTTCTACAGCGGAAGCTATGCCGATCTTCTGGACGTGGAGCCGAAAAGCGGTGACATCGTGGATCTGGAGGGTAACGTGCTTGGCAAGCACAACGGAATCTGGAACTACACGATAGGTCAGAGAAAGGGCCTTGGGGTTTCAGCTCCAAGACCGCTTTACGTGCTTTCCCTGGATGTTCCCAACAACAGGGTCGTGGTGGGATACGAGGAGAACACGGTCAACACAACCGTCAGGGCATCCAAGATAAACTGGGTGTCTGTAGAAGGATTGGACAAGCCAATCCAGGCCTGTGCGAAAATCAGATCCACAGGAACACCTGTTGCCTGCAAGGTCTACATGGACCGCATGGACAGGCTGTGCGCCGAGTTCGAGGTTCCTGTAAAAGCGGCTACATGCGGCCAGAGTCTGGTTGTCTACGACAATGATACAGTACTTGCCGGCGGCATAATAGAATCAGTTGACTGAGAGACAATACGGGGAATTTCCTCGTTGCGCGCAAACACCGTACACATGGCACTGTCACTTGCGTGCGCCTGGAAATTCCCGCGTCTTTTCTCAGTTGTCGTTGCGGAAGAAATATCCCGTATTATCTCCAACTATCAGAAAGCCCAGTTTCCGTTGCGGAAGATGGGCACAGACTTTCCGTCATGCGTCTTTGCAGTGATGTCCATGTCCTTGCATCCGATCATGAAGTCCACGTGGATCATCGACTCGTTCACTCCGAGCTTCCTGCATTCGTCGAGGCTCATGTTCTCAAAGCCGTCAAGGCATTCGACATAGCCGTCACCCATGGCGATGTGGCAGGATGCGTTCTCGTCGAACAGTGTGCTGTAGAACAGAAGACCGCTGTTGGAGATGGGGGAGTCGACGGGAACAAGGGCACATTCACCGATGTACTTGGCACCCTCGTCCATCTCGAGCATCTTGGTGAGCATGTCGTTGTTCTTCTCAGCATGCCACTCGACGGCCTTTCCTTCCTTGAAGCGGATCCAGAAATTCTCGATCAGCTGGCCCTGGTAGCTGAGCGGCATGGTGGCGTAGACAATGCCTTCGGCACGGCCGCGCTTGGGAGTGGAGAAGCATTCCTCGGACGGGATGTTGGGGTTGTAGGTGATGTTCTGAAGCGAGGTCTCGCTGCCGCCGCAGAATCTGGACTCCTTCATGAAGCCGACTGTGAAATCGGTTCCGTTGGGGGCGGTGTAGTGGAGCTCGTCGATGCCGATGCTGTTGAGATATCTGCAACGTTCGGCAAGGTCCTTGTTGTGGTTCTCCCATGCCTTGATGGGGTCGTCGTCCACGCGGCTGGTGGAGAGGATTGCCTCCCAGAGCTTTTCGATGGCCTGTTTCTTGGAGAGCTTGGGGAAAAGTTTCTTGGCCCATGCTTCTCCGGGCACCGCTGCGATGCACCACTGGTACTTGCTCTCCATCTGGTCGCGGTATTTCTTGATTGTGGGATAGAGGGCCTGTCTTGCCTTCTGGATCTTGTCCTGGTCGGCTCCCTTCATTCCGTCGGGATCCTCCGATTCGATGTAGATTCTGCACGGGAGGGTGTCAACCTGATGCTGCCAGCGCTCTTCCTCCCATTTCTCCATTGTGGACATGGTCTTGAGAGATCTGTATTTCGAATGGATCTTCGTGATCTTCTGGTCGGTCCAGTCGACGATGACCTTCTTGGCTCCGAGCTTGTAGCACTCCTCGGTGACCATCCTGACGAACTCGGGCTGGTCCAGCTCCGCCATGATCACCACTTCCTGTCCTTTCTGCACGTTGACTCCGCACTTAGCTATCAGCTGAGCGAACTTCCTCATAACTGTCTTTTTCATATCCACTGGCCTCCTGCCGTTGTTTGACTATGCTTCTTTGTGTTTGGCGATCTTGTTCGCCTTGGAGAATATCTTCTCCATTCTCTGGACCTCGCCCTCCGTCATGCCGGCGCGTTCCATGACGGATGTCAGGAACTCCTTTGTGAAGGACCTTTCGTCGTCGTTCTTGAAATATCCCATGTCGTCCAGATTGGAGATGCAGTCCGTCGTTGCCCTGTCCACCCGGTCCGATGTCACCACGTTGGACTGGCCGCTGTACGGGCGAAGTCTCTGGAACAGGCTGTAGCAGATGATCTGGACTGCCTGCGAGAGATTCAGGGAAGGGAACTTGTCGCTCGTGGGGATCGTGACCACCATGGAGCATGCCTTGACCTGTTCGTCTGAAAGGCCGTTGCTCTCGCAGCCGAAGACCACGGAGACTTTTCCCTCGCCCAGGTTGCTGATATGGTCTGCAAGTTCTTCGGGGCTCACACGGCTTGTCTTGCGGCCTTTGCCGACCCTGCGTGTTGCCGCAACAGAGAGGATGCTGTCTGAAATGGCGCTTCTGAGGTCCGGAAACTCCTTTCTGTTCTCGTAGAGATCGTATGCATGGAGTGCAAGGGTTCTGACGCGTTCGTCATCGTAGATGCGGTCTGTGACAAGGGTAAGATGGGTCAGTCCCATAGTCTTCATCGCCCTGCAGACACTGCCGATGTTGGCACCGTCCTGGGTGTCGCAAAGTATGATTTCAATGCGGTCCAGATTGCTTGAATTTGCCATGCGCACATTCTATGCCATATTGCGAGTTTTTCCAAGGTGGATTATCATTGGACGCATGAACGACAAACCGGATAAGTCCATAAAGACAATAAAGACAGTGCTTGTGATAATGCTGATCCTCGGCATCCTTGTGCTCAGCAAGGCGGCCTACAACGTGAGCATCAGGATTCTCCTGTCTTTCTTTGTCTTCCTGCTGGTTCTTCCCATCGTCTCGACGCTTGAGAAGGCCAAGTTCCCGCATTGGCTCGCAACCGTGATTGCTGTCCTGGTCATTGTGGTGATTGTACTGCTGTTCATCTGGTTTGTGTTCTTCAGCGTGGACATGCTCATGGACAAGGTCCCGGGCTATGCGGCCAGAATCAACGACATGGACGACATCCTCAAGGACATGGCACGCAAATGGGTTGATATTCCAGACGATGTGTCCATCTTCTCGAGTCTGCAGATAGACTGGGTCGGAGGAGTGATCATGCCGGCTCTGAGGCTGGTCTCCAGCTCCGCAATCGGAATCCTTACCAACGTGGTCCTGATCATCCTCATGACAACGTTCCTTCTGGGTGAGCGCCACGTCATCATTCCCAAGCTGATGAACTTCATCGCGGGCAATGACGAGGACAAGGTCGGCGTCATTTGGGAAAGGATAGTAAGGCAGGTCTCCAAGTACATCACCATCAAGGTCTTTGTCAGCGTCATCACAGGCCTTCTGTTCTATGCGATAGCCATTGTGTCAAAGCTTGACTTCGCTCCGCTTTGGGGCGTCATGGCCGTTGTCTTCAACTTCATCCCGACGATCGGAAGCTTCATAATCACGGCTCTGATGATCATTATGTCCGTGATCCAGTTCGCACCCGCCATCGGACCCGTGC
The DNA here is from genome assembly GCA_902796335.1 of uncultured Spirochaetales bacterium. GTDB lineage: Bacteria > Spirochaetota > Spirochaetia > Sphaerochaetales > Sphaerochaetaceae > UBA9732. The sequence continues at coordinate 14,431 of CADBOI010000109.1, read as the reverse complement.
TCTTCATCGCCATCAGCACCATCGCCGTACAGAACATAATCGGAAACTTCCTCGACCCGAAGCTTTCGGGAAACAGCCTGAACCTGAGTCCGTTCATCATCCTTGTGGGACTTGGTCTGTTCGGCTACATCTGGGGCATCGTGGGAATGTTCCTGGCGGTTCCTCTTCTCAGCGTTCTTCAGATCGTGTGCGCCAACATCGATGAGACAAGGCCCATAGCCATGTTGCTCAGTTCCGGAAAGTCGTTCAGAAGCCAGGCAGCCGAGCGCCCCGTCCGCAAAAGGGCACAGAGACGCAACGCCGCCAAGCAGCATGAGAACTACTCCGACGACATAATGTTCCCGGACAGACAATGAGCAGGCCGGCCGGAATCAGTGGTGGCCTTCCGTTCCGTCTTGGCACCACGAGCTACATCCTTCATGACGACATCCTCCCCAATGTGGAATACCTCAAGGACAAGGTCGATGACATCGAGCTTGTTCTTTTCGAGAGCGCCCGCGAGTCCGACATCCCGTCGCCGGATGTGATCGGAAAGCTGGCTTCATATGCCAAGGACTGGAACCTGACATATACCGTCCACCTTCCGTACGATGTGAGGGCGGGAAGCGCCGACGAGAAAGAGCGCCGTCATGCGGTTGAGACGTGGATCAAGGTGATCGATCGGACAAAGAGCCTTCCCGTGCATGCTTTCATTGCACATCTCAATCCCGAGAAATGCGACGGCCCGTCCGATGTGGACAAATGGATGACGCGCCTTGAGAAGACTCTGGACGAGCTGAAATCCGGAGCGCAGGACATGATCGACACGTCGCTGATCTGCATCGAGAACCTCAAATATGATATCGGACTTCTGATTCCGATGATCCTTGACCACGGATTCGGACTTGCTCTGGATGTGGGCCACCTGTGGAAGACAGGACTGTACGACAGCGAGAGCGTGGCGGACATGCTTCCGTTCTCCCGAGTTGTCCATCTTCACGGAGTGTCGGATGGAAAGGACCATCAGGCTCTGGACAGGACAGACCGCGACGAACTTGTGGAGTTTCTGGACCTTCTGGGCCAATTCAGGGGAAGCGACATTGTCGTCACCCTTGAGGTGTTCAGTGAAAGCGACCTGAATGACAGCCTTGCACTTCTACGCAAGATGGGGGCTTTCTGATGGCCAAGGTGTACCTTGTTACCGGCGGTGCCAGAAGCGGCAAGAGCTCCTATGCCGAGGACCTTGCCAAAAAGCTTTGTCCCGACGGATCGAGGCGCTGCTACATAGCCACGGCGGAGGCCTTCGATGACGAGATGAAAGCAAGGATAGCCGCCCACAGAAAACGCAGGGAAGGCGAGTTCTTCACCGTCGAATCTCCGATTGAACTTGGAAAGGCCATCGCCGAATCCCAGGAGAAAAGCGGTGTTATTCTTGTGGACTGCCTCACCGTCTGGATGGGAAACCTTCTTCATTACAATAGACTTGAGCAGAAGGCAATTCTCCTGAAGGCGCTTGAGAATGCGAAGTGCGACATCGTCCTTGTCACCAACGAGACGGGAATGGGCATAGTGCCTGCCAACGAGCTTTCCAGGGCTTTCCGCGACGAGGCCGGATATCTGAATCAGGCGGTTGCCCGGATCGCGGACAACGTTGTCTTCATGGTCTGCGGACTTCCCATGTCCGTGAAGGGGAGTCTATGACCGGCGGTCTTGGCCTCGCACAGGCGTTCCATACTCTTACAATCATTCCCGTTCCGGGACGGGATGCCAGAACCACCTCGACCCAGCTGTATTTCTATCCGTTCGTAGGACTGTTCATCGGAGCTCTGGGTGCCGGTGCAATGTATGCGGCTTTGAAGCTTGTCACGGTTACAGGACTGATGTCTGTTGTCCTGGGCGTGGTCTGGGCTTGCTACATGGCATTCATCACACGGGGCTTCCATCTGGACGGGCTGGGGGACATGGCGGACGGATTCGGAGGAGGCTGGACGCGCGAGCGCAGGCTGGAGATCATGAAGGACTCCAGGTCCGGAAGTTTCGCCATCGTGGCCATAGCGCTCTGCCTTCTTCTGAAGAGCGCCTCGGCGGGAGCTGCCATCCAGAAAGCGGAGCTTCTGTCCCTGCTCTGGTCAGTGTTCATCGCAAGGGTCCAGGTGGTGCTGATGTGTGCCGTCTGCAACTATGCCAAGGACAGCGGACTGTCCTATGAACTGGTGTCCAAGGCAGGTGTTTCCCACGTGCTGTCAGCAGTGCTCCAAGCAGGGCTTTTGGGGTTCGGATTCTGGTATATGTTCGGGATTTGTAAGTGTTTACTAATAATTCCGGCCATTGTTTCCACTTTTGCCATGATTGTCCTGGCCCTTGTTTCCAAGCGGCGAATAGGGGGCATTACAGGTGATATTCTGGGTGCCTGTTGCGAGATATGCGAGGTTTTGGCCCTCACAAGCTCATTATTTGTGAAATAAACGAATTTTCTTGTTGACGGCAGGGCTTTTTCTGTCCATATTATTCCTTGACATCATCGTTTGGAGTTCGGCATGGAGTACGAGATGACACCTTTTGAAAAAGAGATGGAGCAGAACCTGCTGGAGATGCGCAGTGTATTGCTTTCAAAGATATCGAAGTCGGACAATGACTTCAGGAACCTCGTCGGTTCCGGCGGAACAGGCGACAGTGTTGATATTGCAAGTGATGACCTTGCTTCCAAGAAGATGGAGGCGATCGGAAAGCTTGATGTCGGCAAACTCAACGCCATCAACCAGGCACTTGTGAGGATCAGAAACGGAAAGTACGGTGTCTGCGCCATGTGCGGAAAAAAGATTCCCGAAGACAGGCTCAGAGCCATTCCGTATGCACTGCTGTGCATGCCCTGCAAGCGCAAGTCCGAGCACAGGTAATAATCAATCCATCAGAAATTGAAGAAGTCTCTTTCCTCTCCGATTGTGGTGAATTCCCCGTGTCCGGGGTAGACCGTTGTATCCGGATCCAGGGCCAAAAGCCGTCCGAGAGATGCCTCCATCTGCTCGTCCGATCCTCCCAGGTTGGTTCTTCCGTATGAATGGTAAAACAGGGTGTCTCCGGAAATCAGGATCCCGGATGCCTTGTCGTAGAGGCAGATGGAACCGTCGGTATGGCCGGGAGTGTGAAGGATTTCGAACGGGCCTATGGTGTCTTCGTCTTTCAGCAGGATGTCGGGCTTGCGGATTTCGCTGAGCAATTGGTCGTAGCCCCTGCTGAAAAAGAAAGAACCCAGAACTCCGGTAGCGATTCTTGCGATGTATTCCGGATCCAGGTTCTCTTTTTCTCCCACGGCAAGTTTTGCCTCGGGAAATCTTGAAAGCAGCTCCTTGAGAGCTCCGATGTGGTCGAAATGGCTATGCGTCAGGATAATATGTGTGGGTTCTCCCTTCAGGGCGGAAACAATCCTGTCCGGGGAGTCGCCGGGGTCAATGACAGCAAGGAAAGGCTTGCCGTCACTGTCCGTCGAATCCACTATGTAGCAGTTGGTCTGAAGAAGACCTACGCCGACGCAATGAACCTTACTGCTCATCCTTGTCCTTGCTGAAGTTCATCTTGACCTTGCGGCCCTTGTAGGTCTGTCCGTTGACTGCCTCGATGACTCCCTCGGTCTTGTCGCTGCGGATGTAGACAAAGGAGTAGTTCTGCTTGTAGGCGACCTGAAGGATGTCTTCGGATGAGAGGCCTGTCTTCTCGCAGATGAAGTCCACCATCTCGTGGGCTGTACCCTTGCTGAGCTTTCCGATGTTGATGTAGAAGGATGTTGCGTTCTCCAAAGCCGGTTTCTGGGCTGCCTTGTGCTCTGTGCTGTGTGCCTTTGCCGGTTTTGCCGTCTTGGCGGCCGTGTTGCCGCTTCTTGTCACATAGAGGTATGCCAGAAGATAGCCGCGCATCATCATCGGGACATTCTTCTTGATGATTTTCTTCATGTCCTCGAGTTCCTGCGGGTTGTTGTAGAGCTTCATCTCCTCGACGAGCTCGCGAACCTTCTGGCCCCTGATATCTTTTATGGTTTCAGCCATATTCTTCTCCTGAAATAGGGTTCGGACGAAGTATACAACATTTTCCTTTTTATTTGCATACGTTTGCAGACGGAAAATCAAGTATATGTTATATTTCAATTATGCCACCGGTAGCTGCTGAAATAGACAGTCTTAAACACGAAATGGAGCGCTCGAGAACCGAACTTTCCCAGATGTATCAGGAGCTGGGCGAGGTCGCGTGCTCATGGCATAAGGCCATAGGGTACGAACCGAGCCAGGAGGCTTTCGAACGGCTTTCAGACGTCATTGCCGAGCGCGATGACATCGAGGCCAGGATCGATGCCCTAAAGACGGCTGTCAGCGAGATGTCGGCAGGCGACAGGGGCATCAAGCAGACCAGCATATCCATGAAGGAGCTGGACAAGCGCTATTCGGTGCTCATATCCTCGCTCGGCGCGGTTGCCATCGAGATAGACTCGGCGGGGAGGCTTCCCCAGAGGCTGAAGAAATGTCTCGAGCCCATGCGCGAATACGAGCAGAAGCTTTCGGACCTGGAATCGAAATACGAGAGATTCGCATCCAAGGGGCCGAAGCTGATGGCCTCGGTGTACGAGGGGCGGATCGAGAAGCTCAAGGGCAGTCTGGACGCGGTCTTCGCCGAGACCGGAAAGCGGATCTACAACTCCGGCAATTTCCGTGAGGTTCCCGGGGAGAGGGCCAAGGCCATCCTGGACGAGATGGAGAACATCCGTTTCACCAAGAAGAACTACAAGAACGACATCCTGGACCACAAGAACATGATGGACGAGGCGCAGGGTTCCCTGAAGAGCCTCGGGGCATACGGGGAGGAGAACCGCAGGCTCCGCGAGATGCAGAGCCAGAGGAACGCAATAGTCGACAGGCTCTCTGAGATGTATGTCGAATACGGAAGGATCCTGGCCCAGGGGATTCCGTACTGGATGGACGACCAGGCGCCGGAGGAACTCAAGCGTTGCTGCAACGCCATCGTGCGTCAGAGCACGAAACTTGCGCAGCAGAGTCTGAACATGGACCATCTGATGATGGAGAAGGACATAGACATCCACAACCTGCAGCTTTCAAGGCTTTCCGAGCAGATGAACCACCTCAACAGCCAGATACAGGCCATTGAGAACCAGAAGGCGGAGCTGCAGCAGAAGGTGGATGCGGAGCTGAAGGCCATTTCGGACCTGAGGCTCAGACAGAGCGAGATTTCGGACAAGGCTTCACATCTTCTGTGAATGCCTTATGGGATTGGAGAAAACATGGAAAAGTTTGTGTTGTTTATGGAAAACACCGGATTCAGCCTCGTGGCAGTCATCTTCACGGCTGTTCTGGGGTATCTGATCATCGGCAATCTTCTGAAGATGCTCAAGCTGGCGCTTCTGGCAAGCAGTCTGGACAATGCCCTTGTGAACTTCGTCCTGACCCTGGTCAGGTTCGCTCTGCTTCTGGCGTTGCTTCTGCTCTGCCTTGCAGGGCTCGGGATTCCACTCACCGGTATCGTGGGTGCCATCTCGGCCGCCACACTGGCCATTGGAATCGCGGTCAAGGACATCCTGAGCAGCGTTGCCAACGGTATCGTCCTTGTGATCAACTGCCCGTTCAAGGAGGGCGATTTTGTTGAGATCGGTTCGGTCTCCGGCACAATCAAGGAAGTCAAGCTGATGCACACTGTGCTCACCACTCCCGACAACAGGCAGGTCATGCTTCCCAACTCACAGGTCTTCACGACCTCGATCACCAACTACTCGATCAATGACACCCGCAGGATCGATCTTCCTGTCGATGTCGACTATGCGGAGGATCCGGAGAAGGTAAAGAGAATACTCCTCGAGGTTGCTTCCAAGCATCCGATGGTCCTGACCGACCCGGCTCCGACCTGCCACTACAACTACGCAAAGGATTCGTCTATCAGCTTCAACGTGCGAATCTGGTGCAGGAGGACCGATTACTGGACGGTCACCTGGGATCTCAACGAGCAACTGACCAAGACCCTGATGGAAAACGGCATCCAGATTCCGTTCCCGCAGGTTACTGTGAGCTACAGACAGGATAAGGAGGTGACCGAATGACAGCTTTGGAAAGACTTATCAGCAGCGAGAAGTTCGATACGATGGTTCTGGTCATCTGCTTCTGGGTTGTGGTTTACGTGATAGTGAAGATTCTTGCAGTCAGGGCCGGAGTGGGGGACCTTCTGATCCAGGCATACAAGAGGATAGACAAGCTCAGAAAGAAGTGCCTGCAGCTTCGCATGCTCTGCACCTCCGATGAGCCGATGAAGAACCTGGACAAGTCCATCAAGGTCATGAAGAAGGTCATAAAGGCCGAAAAGCGCGCTTCCAAGGTCATGATGATGTACCTTTTCGACGACAAGGGAGACCTTGACGTCGCTTCCGCCAAAGCACTTGTAGACCGGATTCCCGACCTCTGCAGGGACGCGGTTGTAGGCGTTTCGGAAGGAAGGGACACCGAGATCAGCGCGGACTTCGACAAGATCGAGTCCAACATCAGGACTGCGAAGGACCTTCTGAAGAAGGCCGCCGCCCTTGACAAGAAGAAGGAACTACTTCAGGTCTGACAGCGCCATGAAGAAAACAATCGCCTTGGCCGCCGTGCTGGTGGTCGCTTCATTAGCTTTCTGTTCCGTCGTGAAGGGACCTCTGTCCGATGTCAGGGTCGCCACGACGGAGCATTTCGACATCATCTATGAGCAGAAAAGCCTTGAGACCGCCTCTCTGATCTACGACAACTGCGAGGATGTCTACAGTTCCCTTGTCCAGTATTTCGGCGTGGATCCCAAGTTCCATACCTCTGTTGTAGTCACATCGAAATACAAGGACCTGAACGCATCCTACAATTCCTATCCGGCCAACCGTATCTTCATATTCGATACCGTCACCGACCTGGGACAGCAGGCGTCTCACAGGCAGGTGATTGTTGACATCTTCCGTCATGAACTGACACATGCATTCCATCAGAACATCAGGGGTCCGTTCTTCGACTCGCTGTCTAAGATATTCGGAGACCCGGTGTCGTTCTCGCCGCTGTTCTTCCTCTATCCGTCACTTGCCGAGGGCGGAGCCATCCTGTCGGAGAGTGCCGACGGCTACGGAAGGCTGAACAGCTCCTACAGCATGCAGATCGTGAAGCAGGCCAAGCTGGAAGGCCTGTTCCCCAACTGGTTCGAGATAGCCGGCGCCCGCGACACATATCCTAGCGGACTTCTGTACTACAACTTCGCCGCGGCGTTCCTGGAGTATCTGGAGATTACCTACGGACACGAGGTGGTTGCATCCGTGTACAGGGCCTTTGCCTATCCGAGATTCTGGCCCACGCCCGGAAACGTGATTCAAGAGCACATAGGGATTCCGATTTCGCAGGCATGGCAGAACTTCTACAACTGGGTCGAGGTCCCTTCGGATGTCATCGAGGCCGAGGTCGTGCCGTCAAGGACGCAGAGCGCCATGTACTGGACGTTCAGGCTTTCTCCGGACGGGTCCGTCTATGTCTATGACTCATCCTCATGGCGTGTCGTCAGGTTCTCGCCGGACATGGCTACCTGTACGACAGTCCTTTCCCTTCCTACGGAAAGCGGTCTGATGAGCCTGTCGGCTGACGGAAGCATGATGCTTCTGCCGTTCATAACCGATGAGAGGGCCTGCGTCAGGCTTTATGACGTGTCTGGAACTTCTGCCAGGCTTGTCCACACGTTCTCATCCGGCGAGCGTGATCTGCGTGGCGGATCTTTTGCAGTAATCGATGGTACGGAATATGCACTGCTCTATGGAAATGAAGGGCAGAACACATATCTGAACCTCTATTCTCTTGAAAATCATGAAAAGGTCGAAGGCAAATCCGTCTGGCTTGGATTCGATGTTACAGCATCGGATTTCGTGCCGTTCGGCAACGGACAGGCGGCGTTTGTCATCAACTACCAGACTCATAAGAACATCGCATTTGTCTCGCTTTCCGACATGTCGGTCACTCTTGTTGACAATCCGTCCGATCTGGAGATTGTCTCACTGTCCTCCGGAAAGGCTGACGGACAGGACGTCCTTTGCTTCTCATGGTATCCGTCCGATGCCAAGGCCACTAACCTGGGCAGATACGGCGAGCTCAGCATCCGCGATGGAAAGATCCTGATGCGTCTTTCGCAGGCCGATGTTCTGGGAAGTGTCCGCGGACCTGTCCGTATAGACAACACCGTGGTGTTCTCGGCCCGTTTCTTTGAAAAGGGAAAGCTGGAGAGCTCGGATATCGGAACCCTCGGGCTTTCCGATGCCGTCGAGGTCGGAACCTCGGCTCTGTTCAGTACCCAGAGACCTGATACCTCGGCTCTCAGTGCTGTATCCACAGGCTACAGGCCCGGACGGTATTTCATGGACGGGGTCCTCATCCCGCTTGCCGCCGCGTCTTTCGGAGATGACTACGGTCTGGCCGGATTGGGCGCCACATGGATCACGACAGATCCTACGGAGACCTTTTCACACAGCATCTCGGCTGGTTTCGGTTCGGGCAACGTAATCGGTTCATATACTTTCGCGTATGACAACGATGTGGTTCCTTTCTCCGTATCGGTCGATGCCGCATACGGCACGGGCCTGATTGTAAGCGAGCAATCCCTGCCTGCGGGGCATGTACGTCTGCATACCGGTGTCATCGCTTCCCGCACAATCGAGCTGGGCCATCCCTATGAGAACCTTCTGTTCGGAGACAGCTTCAAATACCTCATGGATTTCAGCCCCACGGGCGATTTCAGCGGAAAGGTCTCCAACCTTGTCCTTGCCGAGTACAGCCATGCGTTCAAGACCGGACAAGGCCCTTATCAGTACTACCAGTACTATGTGGACGTGTATTCCAAGAACCTCTTCCCCGGAATCACGGCGGGCTTCCGTGTTCCGTCTCTTCTGTGGTGGAGGTGTGACGGACCCCATATCACGAACCTTCCGTTCTCAGCCGCGTTCGATGCGCACTTTGTGGATTCCTACGACAACATCTTGCTCATAGGTCAGGCCAACGTTGTCCTGTACGGGCTGGAGATCCAGAGGGCCATCACATTCCTGGGCCTTCACGTGCAACGCTTCACTCTTGATGCATCTTACATCGCCAACTACTGGCTCAAGACGGGCACGTTCCTGCATCAGGTCCAGCTTTGCGCGTTTTTCTCGTTCACGCCTGTTATAGGAGAGGTTCTGACCAGAACCCAGTGGGGCCTCGGAGCCACTTTGACCTGGAATCCGCAGTCGGGCGACTGCAAGGTGGAGCTGTATTTCTCTCTGTAATGGATTGCAAATGGGCTTGCAATAAGCAGTCACTTAACATATAGTAAGGACTATGGGTAACGAGCATACCTTCATAGCCATTGACCTCAAATCCTTCTATGCCTCTGTGGAATGCAGCGCCATGAAGCTGGATGCCCTGGATACGAATCTTGTCGTGGCCGACAGGTCAAGGACCGAAAAGACAATCTGTCTTGCCGTCTCGCCGGCACTGAAGGCCTTGGGGATATCGGGGCGGCCCAGACTGTTCGAGGTCGTGCAGGCAGTGAAGGAAATAAACGCCAGGCGGCGCCTGCAGGCTCCCGGAAGGAAATTCCGCGGAAAGTCCTGCAGTGCCTCGGAGCTTGCATCCGACCCGTCCCTTGAACTCGACTACATAGCCGCACCTCCGCACATGGCCCGCTACATGGAGATCAGCGCCTCCATCTACGATATATATCTTAACTACGTCGCCCCCGAGGATATCCATGTCTATTCCATAGACGAGGTCTTCATCGATGTGACCCACTACCTGCGGATCTACAGGCTGACCGCCCACGAGCTTGCAATCAGGATGATACGCGACGTCCTCAGGGCCACGGGAATCACGGCAACGGCCGGAATCGGGACCAATCTCTATCTGTGCAAGGTCGCCATGGACATCGTCGCCAAGCACATGCCGGCGGACAAGGACGGGGTGAGGATTGCCGAGCTCGACGAGATGGCATACAGAAGACAGCTCTGGACACACACGCCCATCACTGATTTCTGGCGCATCGGACGAGGCTATGCGACAAAGCTTGCCGCAAACGGCATGTTCACCATGGGGGATGTGGCCAGGATGTCGCTGGAGAACGAGGAGCTTCTATACAAGCTTTTCGGCATCAATGCCGAGCTTCTCATAGACCATGCATGGGGATGGGAGAACTGCACCATGGCTCAGATCAAGGATTACAGGCCACAGAACAACAGCCTGAGCTCAGGCCAGGTTCTGCCGGAACCGTATCCGTTCGACAAAGGACGCCTGATAGTGAAGGAGATGGCGGACTGTCTTGCCCTGGATCTTGTGGACAAGGGCCTTGTCACCAATGCCGTTGTCCTTGGAATAGCCTACGATACGAAGATTCCCGACGACTACAAGGGCAACCTGTCCCAGGACTGGTACGGCCGCACTGCGCCCAAGGGCCTGAGCACAAGTGCAAGACTGATGGATTACACCTCCGCGGCCTCGGTCATCAGAAAGGCTGTGCTGGGGATATACGACACACAGGTGGACAGAAAGCTCTTCATCCGGCATGTGAACATAGTTGCGTGCAACGTCATCCCGGAGGGAAGCCGCAGACAGAGCAACGAGGTCCAGCCAGATCTATTTGCGGATATGGATGAGAAGGAGGCCCTGAACGAGGAGCTTCTGAAAAAGAGCGACAAGGAGAAGAGGCAGATGCTTGCCGCAATCTCCATCAAGAAGCGCTTCGGCAAGAATGCCATAGTCAGGCTGATGGACCTGGAGGAAGGGGCAAAGACCATCGACCGGAACAATCAGATAGGAGGCCACAAGGCATGAATGACGACATCGACCGCTATTCGGACATCATCGACCTTCCACATCACAAGTCGGTGAACCATCCTCACATGCCCCAGGCCGACCGGGCGGCCCAGTTCGCACCGTTTGCAGCCCTCGTGGGGTTCGAGGACATTCTGAGAAAGGTCGCAAAACAGCACGAGCAGAGGATGGACGGGGGTTCTCATTGACTTAAACGCAGATGCCCTCTACCATGTCATAGAAGGAGTTCAAAGGAGAACAAAATGGGAGACTATCTGAATAAGTTCAGTCTGAAGGGAAAGGTTGCCTGGGTCACCGGCGCTTCCTACGGAATCGGATATGCAATCGCGCTCTGTTATGCCAAGGCAGGTGCCAAGGTGGCATTCAACTGCAGACATCAGGACGGTCTGGACAAGGCATTGGCCGAGTACGCGAAGGACGGAGCCAAGGACGTCCGCGGCTACATCTGCGATGTCACCGATGAGAAGCAGGTCAAGGAAACTCTCGCATGCATCGAGAAGGATTTCGGTCAGAGTGTCGACATCCTGGTGAACAATGCCGGAATCATCAAGAGAATCCCCATGACAGAGATGTCGGCCGAGGATTTCAGACAGGTCATAGACATCGACCTCACCGCAGCCTTCATCGTCTCCAAGGCGGTTCTTCCTGGAATGGTGGAGAAGAGAAGCGGCAAGATCATCAACATCTGCTCGATGATGAGCGAGCTCGGACGCGAGACTGTCAGTGCATACGCCGCTGCTAAGGGCGGTCTTAAGATGCTCACCAGAAACATCTGCTCCGAGTACGGAAAGTACAACATCCAGTGCAACGGACTTGGACCTGGCTACATTGCAACACCGCAGACCGCTCCTCTCAGAGAGAGACAGCCCGACGGCTCAAGACATCCGTTTGACAGCTTCATAGTCGCAAAGACTCCTGCAGAGAGATGGGGAACGACAGAGGACCTTCAGGGTCCTGCATTGTTCCTTGCATCCGAGGCATCTGACTTTGTCAACGGACAGGTTCTGTATGTCGACGGAGGAATTCTGGCCTATATCGGAAAGCAGCCGTAACCGGCTGTTACTTCACCTGGGCTTTGAAGCATTCCTTCGAGGCTCGTCTGTAGTTCTCCAGCATGACGCGATGGGCATCGCGGCTGGGCTTGGAGAACCAGCACAGCACATCGAATCCATGGTACGCACCATGATAGACCTTGCAATCGGCCGGGATTCCGGCCGATTTCATTTTCTCCATGAAGTCGACCGTCTCGTTGTAGAACGGCTCGATGTCGCCGACGAATGTGAATGCCGGAGGAAGGTCCGAGAAGTCCTCAAGACGTCCCGGAGCGGCATAGGGTGAGACGGCGTCTGTCTGGAAACTGTTGCCCAGATATTTCTTCCATGCCGTGATATTCGATGCTGTGTTCCAAACCGGGCCATCGTTGTCCTGCGACGACGGGGTGATCATACGGTCGTCAAGCATGGGATACAAAGGCATCTGGTATGCTATGGAGACTTCCTTTTTGTCTCTGGCATAGATGCAAAGCGCGGCAGTCAGTCCGCCTCCCGCACTTGAGCCTGCTACAAAGATCTGGTCGTCTCTTACCGAGAGTTCCTCACAGTGGTCGCGCATCCATAAAAGAGCAAGATAGCAGTCATCCAGAGCTGCCGGATACGGCTTTTCCGTTGCAAGCGTGTAGCACGGAGCCACGACGGTGCATCCGTTCTCCCTGATGTACTCGCGGATTGTCCAGATGTCCTGCTCAGGTGTTCCCATGCAGTATCCGCCTCCGTGGAGCCATAGCATTCCGGGTGTCTTCTCTGTCTTCTGTTTTTTCGGGCTGAAGATTCTGACCTTGAGCAGGGTTCTGTCCTCGCGTTCAAGGTTGACGGTGGTCTTTCTCACACCTCTCGGTCTAATATGCGAGATCACGCCGTTGATGACACTGTTGAAGAAACGGAATTTCCTCTCTGTGTACTGAGGGACAATCCATCTCGCTATGGTTCCTGCAAAGCGCAGGCTTCTGTCCATGTCCTTGGCTTTTATCTTTCTCGTCATCTTCTTCCCAAACAATGGGATGATATGGTGTTTTATCTGTTTTATCAACATGCACAGACCCGTGTCGATTGACATTGCAAGGCATGATTCCTATCATCTGCGTATCAAGGTATAGGGGTAAAACAATGGCATCTATGACATTAGGAAAGTATCTTGCCGACAGCTTCACCACAGTCCAGTATCTGGAGTTCTTCCTCCGCATCCTCATTGCGAGCTTGATCGGCATGTTCATCGGATATGAGAGAAGCAAGCGTTTCAAGGGCGTCGGAGTCTATACTCACATTCTGGTCTGCTGCGCCGCAGCTCTGATCATGATTCTTTCAAAGTACGGTTTCGCCGACCTGACGAACTCAGTCGGAGAGACATTCAGAGGTACAAGAGGAGCCGACCCCTCACGTATCGCAGCTCAGGCCATAAGCGGCATCAGCTTCCTGTGTGCCGGAGTCATCTTCAAGCAGGGGAGCAACATCAAGGGTCTCACAACTGCAGCCGGAATCTGGGTGACACTGGCACTCGGTCTTTCCATCGGCGCCGGAATGTACGTTGTCACAGCCGCCGAGGTCTTTGTACTGGTTCTGATGAAGATTCTCTTCAAGGTCTTCAAACTCGGTTACAATGCCTACTACACCTATCAGATGAACTTCACCGTCTCCGACGACAAAGCCTTCAACGAGCTTCTGGAAAGCCAGGTCAAGAAGTGGGGTACCTACAGACTCAGCTCAAGAAGCTACACCTGGAATCCTGACGGAACAGTCACATTCGAGGTCACAGTCCACGGAAAGAACGAGATCACCTTCTCCGAATTCAGTTCCTTCATCAAATCAAGCAGCCTGATAAAGAGCGCCTCCTGCGTTCCGTTCGAGTGATTTTTTGGCGAGGTCAGAATGCATAGATCCAATATTACAAGAGAACAGGCTTTTGACCTGCTGAAAAAGTACAACAAGGACCCGTTCCACATCAGGCACTCCCTGACAGTGGAGGGGGTCATGCTCTGGTATGCAAACCAGCTCGGCTTTGCAGATGAAGCCGATTATTGGGCCCAGTGCGGTCTTCTTCACGACATCGATTTCGAGATGTGGCCGGAGCAGCACTGCACCAAGGCTCCCGAGCTCCTTCGCGAAAGCGGATGTGCCGAGGACATGATCCACACAATCTGTTCCCACGGCTATGGAATCTGCTGTGATGTGGAACCGACCGAGGAGATGGAGAAAATCCTGTTCGCCGCAGATGAACTGACCGGCCTCATCTGGTCCGTTTCCCTCATGCATCCCAGCAAGAGCGTCATGGATCTTGAAGTCAAAAGCGTGAAGAAGAAGTTCAAGGACAAGAAATTCGCTGCCGGATGCTCCCGCGAGACCATCACAACCGGTGCCGAGCGCCTCGGCTGGGACCTGGACAAGCTCATCGAGCTGACCATCCTTGCCATGCGCTCCTGTGAAGCCGACGTAGTCGCCTTCATGGCCAGTTATTCCTGATTGTGGATTGGCTGTCAATCAGCTGTGGGTTGCCTGTGCAGCGTTATGCACACGCCAGGCGGGGCGCGGGATTTCCATGGCGCCCGATGCCTGAAG
>CADBOI010000108.1 GCA_902796335.1 uncultured Spirochaetales bacterium | reverse complement strand
TAGCCTTACGGCTCCCGGGTGTTACCCGGCATCATGTCCTGTGGAGCTCGGACTTTCCTCTCCGGCAGAGCCGAAGCGATTGCTTGTAGAACCTTCAGTATTCAAAAATCAAAGCGAATCGAGATCACCGAAATCGCCTGTTCCGATGAAGTCTTCGCTATCTGCATTGTCTTCTTCAGTCTCTTCCTCATCCTCAGCGGTGAAGAGGTTGTCGAAGTGCTGGTCATCAGCGCTTTCCTCATAGAAGAGAACACGGCTGCAGTACGGGCAGAAGTGGATGTCATCCTCTTCCCTGATGCCCTCGGTCTCCATTGTGGTGGATCTTCTGACATCATTCACATACTGGGCAGGAAGTGTCATGTGGCAACCTTCGCAGACAATGCCGTGGATGGGAACGATTCCCAGACCGCCCTTGTTCCTGATGATTCTCTCGAACTTGAACAGAAGGTTCGGATCCAGATCCTTTGCCAGTTCATTCTTCTCGGCAATGATCTGGTCCAGAACTGCCTGTTTCTCAGCAACAAGCTGGTCCTTGACCTTGGTCTCTTCCTCGACCTCTTCGGTCTGCTGGGCCATGATCTCTTCCTGTATTGAAAGCTTAGCATTCAGCTCGTCATAGAACTTCTCCTTTGCGATAAGTCCCTTTCTGAGTGTCTGCTCGGCGTTCTTTGCTTCCTCTATCTCTTTCTGCAGAGTCTCGAACTCCCTGGCCTGTGTGATGGTTTCCATCATCTTCTCGCAGGTCTCGCGCTTCACTCCGGCCTCATCAAGCCTGATGCGCAGATTCTTGAGCTCTTCCTTGACCTTCTCACTCTTCTCATGAAGCTCGAGATATGTGATCTTTGTCTTCTGCAGAACGGCTTCCTTGTCGGCAAGAGCCATCGGGATCTCTTTGATCTCGTCCTCTACTTTGAACATCTTGGCCAAGACGACCTGAAGCTTACTCAGTGTGTTATAGATTTCTTTCATCTAATCATCACTCCTAATTCTATATGATACTCAGACATAGTCCTTGAGTTTCTTGGCGCGCTTGGGGTGTCTCAACCTTCTGAGCGCCTTGGCCTCAATCTGTCTGATTCTCTCACGGGTTACTTCAAAATACAACCCAACTTCTTCCAGTGTCAATGAGTATCCGTCCTCAAGGCCGAAACGCATCTTGAGCACTTCCTGCTCTCTGGGAGGAAGGGTTGCAAGAACTTCACGAAGCTGCTCCTGAAGCAGTGCGAACGAGGTCTGTGTGGCAGGGTTCTCGACTTCCTTGTCCTCGATGAAATCGGAAAGAAGCGAATCCTCTTCCTCTCCGACAGGAGTCTCGAGGCTGATCGGCTCACGGGCGACGTTCTTGACGGTCTTGACCTTGCTCTCAGGCCATCCGAGCTTCTGGGCGATCTCTTCGTCGGTCGGCTCTCTGCCGAGGGTCTGCATAAGCATCCTGGATTCCCTTACAACCTTGTTGATCTGCTCGATCATGTGGACGGGAACCCTGATGGTCCTGGCCTGGTCGCTGATGCTTCTTGTGATGGCCTGTCTGATCCACCATGTGGCATATGTCGAGAACTTGTAGCCCTTTCTGTACTCGAATTTCTCGACGGCCTTGATGAGACCGATGTTTCCCTCCTGGATCAGGTCGAAGAAATGAAGGCCTCTGTTTGTGTATTTCT
The DNA here is from genome assembly GCA_902796335.1 of uncultured Spirochaetales bacterium. GTDB lineage: Bacteria > Spirochaetota > Spirochaetia > Sphaerochaetales > Sphaerochaetaceae > UBA9732. The sequence goes on along the minus strand of CADBOI010000108.1, from coordinate 3,775 downwards.
TGGCAATGGAGACGACCAGTCTGAGGTTAGCCTGGATCAGTCTGTCCTTTGCCGTCTTGAGCATCTTCATTCCACGCTTGATTTCCAGAGCCTGTGCAAGGATTACATCGCAGTTATCCTCGAATTCGAACTCGATCTTCCTCAGGCTTCTGACAGCCGTCTGATACTGGGAGATTAGGTCCTTGATGTCCTCAAGCGGCATGCCGAGTCTTTCCTCGACAGCAACACGCTTGGATGTTGTGACCAGATCTCTCGAAAGCTGTCTGACATCCTTGTCGCTTGCAACCTGGAGCTTGGACTCGAGAATTGTCTTGTTGCTCTTGAGCTCGTTGATGCTGTGCTCTGCGGAGATGAACCTGTCTGTGAACATGGTGATCTCTTCAGGCTGGATCTCTATCTGGGAGAGCTTCTTCAGAAGCTGATGCTTCTTCTTTATCAGCTCGTCGTTATGGAGGATCTCCTCTCCGGAAGCGAACTTGTTCTGCTTGAGCTCATTGTAGTTCTTCAGAGCGCTCTGACACTCCTTCAGTCCCTCGCGGTAGAAGGATGAGTAGCGTTTCTGCTCTGTGATGAGCTCTTTCTGGTCCTTGGCGTTGTAGTCCTCGGCCTCTTCGTACTTTGTGTTGAGCTTCTCCAAGATCTGGGTGAAGCATGTGATCATGATTCCGGACTGCTGGATGACGTTTTTGATGATCAGAGCGCCCTCTTCCATCTGCTTGGAAAGCTCGACCTCTTCGTCTGCTGTAAGAAGGGTCTCGCGTCCGATTTCACGCAGGTAGAGTCTGATTGGGTCATCTGAACTGGTCTCGCCCTTGTCTGTTCCCAGTATGTTCGGTCTGTTGCGGACAACCTGCTCAACATCCTCGTCGATGTTGGAGATACCCTCTGCAACCGATCCGTCAGAGAAATTCTCGCGGATGAAGCTCTTTGTGTAGGAATCCCTCTCGTCAAGGTTTTCCTCATCTTCCTCGTCCTCATCCTCGTCTTCGGATTCCTCTTCCTCGACCTTGGACAACTCGGCGTCCGTTGGCTCGTCGATGAGATCTATCGAATCGGCCTCGTCCTCGCCCATCATGTCGTCTTCATCCGAAAGAAGGTCGTCTTCCTCGCCTTCTTCCTCAATGTCGGCAATCTCGTCGCTGGAAGGCTCCTCGATGTAGTCGGAATCCTCTGAATCGATCTCCTCGGCAATCAGGCCGAGCTTGGAGAGCTCTTCTCTGAAGAATGCGATGTCCTCATCGGAATCAACATGCTCCCCGAGCAGATAATCCTTAAGGTCCATCAAAGTGAATTTGTTCTCATTCTGTGCAGAGAAAATCAGTTTCTGCAGTATCTCATTCCTGTTCTCTTCAGTCATCAGTCAATCCTTGTTTTCCCTCTCGCCCTTGAGTTCCTCGATTTCCCTGTCCAGCGACATCTTCAACTGAAGCAGGTTCGCGAACTCCTGTTCGTCCGCAATGTCCATCTCTCCACCGTTCAGCATCCTCTGGATGTTCGTCCTTCTCTGTTCAAGCTGAGCCAGTTTGATCTGGAATACTGCATCGTCGAGCGTCTTGTCGACATCCATGCACTCATACATTCTGCTTGTGAAGGCGCTAACGGCCAGTTCCTTCAGCTCCGGATCATCGATCATCTGAAGTATGACGTCGTCGGTTCTGATCTCACCGCGGGCCGCATCCTCTAGGACCGTATACAGCTTGATGGCCGCAGGGTCACTGAGATGGCTTAGTTTGACCTGGTTTCTGAACTGACTGAATCTGCTTCTGTTCTTCAGGAGAATCAGCATGGCTGTGAGCTCTGTTGACGTCTTAAGCGGGTTGAATGCTGTCTTAGCTTCCGGAATCTCTTCTTCCGGCTCCGTGTCGTTTCCGCGCTGTCTTAGATAATCGCTCAACACCTGATCCTCCGGTACCCGGAGAACGTTGGAAAGATATTTTATGTACCCTTGACGCTCGATTTCGGATCTTGTTGCGTCAAGATAAGGTTTAACCTCCTTGAATACAGACGATTTCCCTTTGGGCTGCCGTATATCATACAATTTTAGAGCCGAAGATACAAGATAAGGAAAGCCAGGAGTTGAATTTACACAACTCTTCTGAAGAGCTTCCTCACCCTGCTCCTCCAGCATCTGGGACGCATCCTTCGCTCCCTCCAGATTCATGACGAAATTGGAGATCTCATTGCTCTGGGCAAGAAGCAGAGCGGCCTTTGTAGCCTTCTGTCCTGCGGCATCCGAATCGAACAGAAAAAAAATTCTGTCGCAGTACCGCTTGATCAGCTTCATGTGCTCAGGCGTCAGAGCCGTACCGCAGGTGGCGCAGGAATACTCCAGACCTGCTTGATGAAGGGAAATGACATCGAAGTTGCCCTCGCAGATGATGACCTGTTTGTTCTCCTTTATCGCGGAAAGACCCTCATAGAAGCCAAACAGGACATTCCTTTTGCTGTAAAGGCTTGTTTCCGGAGAGTTCTTGTATTTCGGTGCATCCTTGAAACCGGACATGTCCCTTCCGCTGAAGGCAACACAGTTTCCCTGCCATGTCCTTATGGGGAACATGATCCTGTCCCGGAAAAATGCCTTGTCCAGATTGTCTTTGGCAAACAGTCCGGAGTCACTTAGAAGCTCGTCCGAGTAGTTCTGCTTGTTCAGAAAATTGTGCAGCCATTCCTGCTGTCCGGGAATGTAACCCAGTTGGAACTTGTCGCTTATCTCGTCCGAGACGCCACGCCTGTTGATGTATTCCCTTGCCTTAGCTGCCGTCGGACTTTTCAGAAGATACTGGTGGAGATACTTGGCAAGCCTGTCATACAGTTCGGCAGTCGCCTTCTTCCTGTCCAGGGCCTTCTTCTCCTCTTCCGATTCCTCGCGCAGCTCGACACCTGCCTTCTTTGCAAGTATCTCCACAGCCTCGGGGAATTCCACCTTCTCTATGTCCATGATGAAGTTGAAGAGGCCACCACCTTTTCCGCAGGCGAAGCACTTGTAAAAGCCTCCGTTGGCTCCTGCGTTGTCAACAACTGTGAATGAAGGGTTCTTGTCGTTGTGGAAAGGACAGAGACCCCAGTATCTGTCGCCTTTTCTTGTCAGACGGACATACGGGGAAACCACTTCACTCATGGTGAGCCGGGACTTTATGCTTTCCAATACCGCTTCAGAATAAATTGCCATTTCCCACCCTACAGGATCATAACAGGTTCATTGCCGAGACGCTGGTTCAGTTTAGCCTCAATCTCTTTCTTTGTATACAGTTTGCCTTTGTTTATGCCTGGGCAGGATCTGCCTTCCGCTTCCCATGATTCACTGTCTTCCAGGACATGGGCCCAGAACGGATAGGTCTCGCACTGCTTGGGTCTGTAAGGATAGACCTTGCAACCGCCTTCCTGAAGGAAAATGCAGTCATAGTTGTCCTTCTCAAGCAGGCTTATCATTTTGAAAGCTCCCATGTCCACCACTCTGCAGTATGTGTCGATGAAGCTCTGGCGGTCCATGGAAAGACCGTCGCTGAGACGTTTGATATCGTTTTCGCTTAAAAACACGTAACCGGGTTCGGAGCTGCAGCAGTAGTTGCATCCCTGACATTCGAATTTAAGACCCTTTTCGTAGAAACAGCTTCCCATCAGAACCTTTTACCCGTTAAAACCCGTAATAAGAAAAACAAAGTCTTCCCCTTTCGAGGAAGACCATGCTTAGTGGAGAGAGAAGGATTCGGACCTTCGAAGGCTGAGCCAACAGATTTACAGTCTGCCCCCTTTGACCGCTCGGGAACCTCTCCAT